>JAFSVH010000061.1 GCA_017450215.1 Bacilli bacterium
AACAAATTTAAAAGGCATGACACCACTTGAATATGGGCATCATGCCAATCCTCGTCTATTACCATTAGTTATCTAAATAACTAATGGTAATAGATTAATTATTTTTAATTATGTGTGTCTACTTGACAAACATCAGTTCACTGTTTTAAGTGTTTTTTGTTCTTATATCGACTATACTATTGAGTATCATTTTTAATTTAAAAAGATGATAAATAAGTATAGTTTAACAGGAGAAGAATACACTCAATTAGAAAAAGAATTATTTTGTATAAATAAAAAATTGTACTTATTAGAATTATACTTATGAATAATTGTATAATAAATTGAATAAATAATTAATAAAATGATTATAGGCTTTATTTTACTTTTAAGTTGATAAATGATATAATCGTATAGGTGAAAGGATGGGAATAATATGAAGAAATCTTTTTGGTTTATTGTATTTATAATTCCATTATTATTACTATTTAGTTTATTACTAGTTAGTTGTATTGATGATAATAATCCAGTAGATGAAGGAATTAAGGTTGCTTTTGATACTGATGGTGGTAGCGTTATGAAGGCTTTATCATTGAATGAAGGTGATTTAATTCAAATGAAAGAGTCTACTTTTAAAGATGGTTACAATTTTGTAACTTGGTTATTAGGTGATTATGAATTTGATTTTAATACACCAATTACATCATCAATTGAACTTAAAGCTGTTTGGGTAAAAGAGATTGATGAAGATACAGAAGCTATTTGCTATTTTGATACTGGTGGTGGAACTTATATTGCTCCTATTGTTATCGAAATTGGAAGGGAATTAACTGAACCTACTTCTCCAGTTAAAGAAGGATATAGTTTTAAATATTGGGTTGATGAATTTGATGAAAATAGAGTTTTCTTCCCTTATGAGGTTTTAGAAGAAACATATTTTAGTGCTTATTATGAGGCAAGAAAAAAAGTAACTATTAATTTTAATAGTGATGGTGGAACTGAAGTCCCTTCAACATTTATCTATGCAGGAGATAAAATTGGAGAACTTCCTACAACTGAGAAAGATGGTTATTTATTTGTTGGTTGGACTGTTAATGGTTCACTAGTTGATAGTAATTTAATGCCTACTTTATCTACAACTTTAAAAGCTAAGTTCGTTGAACTTGGAGATGGTTTTAAATATGTTTCATTTATTGATTATGATGGATCTTTAATCGAAAAACAAAGAGTTGAAATGGGTAAAGGTGCTGTTGCTCCAACTGTAAATAGAACTGGTTATACATTTATTGAATGGAATAAAGATTTTAGTTTCATTTATGAAGATATTGAATGTAAAGCTATTTATGAAATTAATAAATATAATGTTGAATTCTTGTATGGTAAAGATAATAAAGAAAGCACAAAATATATTGTTGAATACATGGATAATCCACTTGCTCCAATTGCTAATGATTATGATGATATGGTATTTTGTGGATGGGATAAAGAGTTCAAAGATATTTCATCTGATTTAATTATTAGAGCTATTTACAAAGATAAGAGTGGTTTAACTAATCAAGATAAAATAGAGCATACTATTAATAAATTAAATAGTGAATATGATGGTGATGCTAGTGGAGATAGTTTAACACTTGGTGGTGGTGAAAGTGAATATGGCACTAGTGTTATTTGGACAACTAGTAATAAAGATGTGATTACTGTTGATGGTGTTATTACAAAAGCTTATGTTCCTCAAACTGTAACAATGAAAGCTATTGTTAGTGCTGGTAATGAAAGTAAGAATGTATATTATGATTATGTTGTTCCAAGAACTACAATGGATTTATCTAGAGGTGTAAGTGGTGCTTATTTATATAGTGATTTCAAAGGTGATATGAATTTACTTCTTTCCACTTATGATGTTTACTTTTTAGCATTCGCTAATTTTAGTGCAAATGGTAATGTTACTGGTTTAGGAGAGATGGGATCATTTATTGTAAGTAATTATAAAGAAGAGCTTCATGCACGTGGTGCTTATCTTGTTCCATCTTTTAGAACAACTGAAATCTTTGCTGCAGTTGCAGTGAAAGAGGAATCTAGAGTTAGATTCGCTGAAAGCATTGTTGAGATGATTAATAAATATGATTTAGATGGCGTTGATATTGACTGGGAATATCCAAAGGATACTGAACAAAGTAAAGGCTATGTTGCTTTAATGAAAGAAATTTATACTAAGGTTAAAGCAAATAATCCAAAGCATATAGTAACAAGTGCAATTCTAATTGGTGCATTAGATTATTTCAGAATGAGTGAAAGTATTAAATATATGGATTATGCTAATATGATGTCTTATGAGATGCATTCAACATCAAAAGCAACTCATCATACTGCACTTTATACTGGTACTGGTGCTCCTCTTGCTATTAGTAATTCATTATCTCGTTTTACTGGTAATGGAATACCACTAAATAAGATAATCATTGGTTGTGGCTTCTTTGGTCGTCAATTTACAGGAAGTAAAGGCTTAGGCACTGCTGCAACTTATGTTGAAACGGCATTAAGCTATTCTAGAATTAAAGAATTAGCAGATAATCCAACTGAAACTAGAAAGAGATATTGGGATAATACAAGTAAATCACCATATATTTATGATTCAGCTGATGGATTCTTTGTTTCATATGATGACCCTGAATCAATAGCTTGCAAATTTGATTATGTTGTAAGCAAGAAATTAGGTGGTATTATGTGTTGGCAAACTGGTCAAGATAATGGCGATTTAACTCAAGCATTTAAAGATAATTATTATAAATTAGAATCAATAAGAAATTAATAAATATTAAATCTAATAAACAAAAAACATAAAGAAAGGAAATTAAATTATGAAAACAGAAGTAATGATTGAAACATCTGCACGTCATGTACATGTTACAAAAGAAACATTTGAAATTTTATTTGGAGAAAGCGCAAAAGAATTAACAGTTAAAAAATACTTAAGTCAACCTGGTCAATTTGCATCAGAACAAAAAGTAACATTGGTTGGACCAAAGAAGACTATTGCTAATGTATCTATTCTTGGACCATTTAGAAAGGCTGATCAAGTTGAGATTTCTGCAACTGATGCAAGAACATTAGGTGTTGATATTGCAGTAAGAGAAAGTGGTGATATCGCAGGTACTCCAGGTATCAAAGTAGTTGGACCATGTGGTGAAGTTGATTTAAAAGAAGGTGTTATTGTTGCTAAACGTCACATTCATGCTACACCTGAAGACGCAAAAGAAGCTGGCTTAGTTGATAAGCAAGTAGTAAGTGTTAAAGTAGTTAATGATTGTAGAAGCATTGTGTTCGGCGATGTAGTAGTAAGAGTATCTCCAAACTTTAAATGGGCAATGCATATTGATACTGATGAATCAAATGCTGGTATGGTTGGTAATGCAACTGGAGAGATTATAAAATAATAAAAAACAATAAATTATTCTTGATTTAATAATTTAATGATGTTATAATCGTATAGTATTAAATATGATTATAACATCTAAATGCACCTTTAGCTCAGTTGGTAGAGCAACTGACTCTTAATCAGTGGGTCCGGGGTTCGAGTCCCCGAAGGTGTACCAGTTAAAAATTGATGCACTGATAGTCTATCAGTGCTTTTTTAATTATATTATTTGTTATTCTAAATAATACTATCTTGTAATTAATTTGAATAATGTATTTTTATGGTATAATTTTAATGTATTATAATTATATAACTTGACACTAGCTATTAATTTGATGGTCATTATTTTAAAGATATATATGGTAGATTTTTATATATTTATTCTACACGTGTGCATAGTTATATGATTAAGGGAAGTGCAAGTGATGAGAAAGTTGCTATTTTAATTTTGTTGTTTATTGAAAAATATCAATTTTAAAAATGATTAATAGAGGTGTTATATGAAGAAGGTTTTTATTTATTATAGCTATACTGGAAATGGTGATATTGTCTCTAAAAAATATATGGATAATGGTTATGATGTATATAAAGTAACAACAAAGAAACGACCAATCCCAAAAAGCTTTTTCTTTGGTATGTTAATTGGTGGTATGCTTTCTGGTATGAATCATAAATCTAAAATTAATGATATTGATATTAATTTAGATGAATATGATAAAATAATAATTGGTTCACCAATTTGGAATAGTAAGCTTGCTTGTCCAACCAATGCTATGCTATCACAGATAGAACAGAAATTTAATAATAAATTAGCTAATAAAGATGTGAGCTTTGTTTTATATAGTGGTAGTGGATAAGGTAAAGGAGCGAATAAAAAAATTAAAGAATTATATCCAAATGCAAAAATAACTTTTTTGAAAGAACCAAAAAAATATTCGTAAAATTTAGATAAATTGGAGTTATAAATATGAAGGTTAATATTGATATTTCTAATTGTTTTTTAAAAACCGAAAGACTTATTATTAGACCTTGGAAAAATAGTGATCTTGATGATTTATATGAATATGCAAAAGTAGATGGTGTCGGTCAAATGGCTGGATGGATGCCTCATAAAAGCAAAGAAGAATCTTCTAAGATTTTGTCAATGTTTATAGAAGGAAAAGAAACTTTCGCATTAGAATATAATGGTAAAGTAATTGGTTCAATTGGAATAGAACAATATGATGAAGATGTAATTCCAGAATTCATTAATAAAAAGGGAAGAGAAATTGGTTATGTCTTATCTAAAGAATATTGGGGTATGGGCTTAATGCCAGAAGCAGTAAAAGCAGTCATTGATTACTGCTTTAATGAAGTTGGCTTGGATTTATTAATATGCTGCCATTTTATTGACAATAATCAATCAAAAAGAGTGCAAGAAAAATGTGGATTTAAGCATTATAAATTCATTGAAAAAGATAGTAAATATGGTTCAACCCACGATAAATGGTTATCTATCTTAGAAAGAAAATAAGCTTTTATTCAATTGAAAAAAGTGTTTTCATGCGATATAAGCATTGTTTATATTGATTAATCTATTTAAGTATAGTAAAATTTAAGTGTATAAAGAGTGAGGCGGATATTATGTATTGCGTTCATTGTGGTAATGACGTGAATGAAAATGATAAGTTTTGTTATTACTGTGGAAAAAAAGTAATTAAAAATGGTAGACAACCTAGAAGATGTTGGACTGCTTTTGCAAAAGTTTCATACATTATTGGTATTGTTTCTCTTTGTACTTGGTTTATTCCATTTTTTAATTTAGGTCTTTATGGAATATTGTTTTCTATCTTAGGTGCTTCATCGATTGAACCTCGTGCATTATTTCATTGTAATAAGGGTAGAATAATGTCAATAATTGGTGCTGCACTTTCGAGCTTTTTCACAACACTTACTATTGTTAGTGTTATTGTTCTTATTATTGTAAAATACATATAAAAATTTAATTATTTAAGTTTTTGATTCTTTAAAAGGAGGAATTTAAGAAGATGTTAAAGAAGATTTTTTATGGTACACTTTATTTATTATTGTTGGTTATGATTTTTACTTATATGTTGATTACTCCAAAGGATACTACTTATAGTAGTTTATTGACTGAAACTAGTTATACTGGTGTTTCTGTCATTGGATTCCTTTTGATAATCCCAACTTTTATTTTCACAATTCTTGCATTATCAATTGATAAATACACAATTGTTTTTTGTAGAGATTTGTTTTCTATGTTTGTAGGTATCTTTGTATTTACAACAAGTATTATTGGATTATTTAAGATGATGGATGCTTTATATATTCCAGTGATTGTAGCTGTATGTGCAATTGTATTATTAGTATTTTCTTTTGGCAGCATTTTGAAAGCTTTAAGAACAGAACAAACTGAAAACAAAGAAGAAAATAGAGCTTAAAAGTAATTAATTGTTCTAATCTTTTAAACATAAAGACTTTATTTTTACAATAAAGTCTTTATATTTTATTACTTTATTATTTTTATATGATTATTTAAAAATTAAAGATGGAAAAAAATATATATCTTGTTGCTAATATTTTTTAATAATGTTATAATCTATATGTAAATGTTTTTTTTAATACTTGAATAGGAGGTCATTATGGGTTTATTTAATAAGAAACAAGGTGGCGGAGGTTCTATTCCTCAAAAGACATTTGGTCCTGGTGAAGTTGTTATTTATGAAGGTGACCATGCAATTTGTATGTTCGATATCATTAAGGGTCAAGTTGGTGTTTATAAGAATTATGGAACACCTAATCAAAAAGAACTTGCAATTCTAAGAGAAGGTGATTATTTTGGTGAAATGGCTGTTATTGAAAACCAACCACGTAATGCAACAATCGTTGTTTTAGAGAAACCAGCTGTTATTCAAGTTATCTCAAGTGATGATTTCTTTGAATATGTTCGTCAAAATCCAACTAAGATTATGTTAATGTTACAAAGAATGGGTAAGAGAATTAACAGCACAAATGGTGAATTAAGAGATGCTTATGAAACTATTTATGATATTGATCAATGTAAATTGAGAAATCTTGAACCAGGAAGAGATTTGTCTGCTAGAATAAAGATGTATGCTAACAGATATCAAAAGATGAAATAATGAATCAAAAAATAGATTTAGAAAAAAACAAAATAAAGGCTATTGGATTATGGCCTTTTATTTGTTTATTGGTTTTGGTAGTTGGATTATTCATTGTTGCTTCTTTTTATGATTTAGATATTGCAAAATATTTATTTAGTAAGGATGAACCATTAGGAATTTTCATTTCTTCTATTGGACTTGCACCTGGCTTCTTTGGTGGCATTATTGCTTCAGGTGTAATCATTGCGTTTAATTTAAAAAACAAGAAAAAAGATAGAATTAATATATTAAAGAAATTAATTCTTTATGGTTATTCAATAGCTATGGCACTAGGCCTTTGGTATTATATTGCACACCAAATTAGTAGTCATAATGGTTATAATATTAATGAATTTATTGGTCTTGCAATTATTCTTCCTTTTGCTTGCGGTGCTTTGTATTTAGGATATAGAATTGGTAAAAAGACAAATGATGATAATTTATTATTAATATCTTTACTCTATGGTATTGTTTTAATTATAACTGCACTTGGTTTAGCACAAATATTTAAGCATATTATGAATAGACCAAGATATAGAGTATTAGTAGATGAATCAACTGGTCTTACAATGGCTGATTATTGTAATTGGTGGGAACCATTTAAATATCATGAAGGTATTAATATTTTAAAAACTGATGATAATTTACAATCATTCCCTAGTGGACATACAACAGGGGCTGCTAGTACAATTATGCTTGCATTATACCTACCTTTATTATTCCCTAAATTAGGTAGGGAAAGAAGATTATTATTCCTTGGTGGTGTATTGTGGATGTTCTTAGTTGCCTTTTGTAGAATGTGGCTTGGAGCTCATTTCTTGAGTGATACTATGTTTGCTGCAATATATACAGTTGGTGTAATCTTTGCTTGGAATATAATTATTGAAAAGAAGCTTATTAATAAAGAATTATTTGAGCTTATATAACTAAATTAAAAAGAGAGTCGA
This sequence comes from Bacilli bacterium, assembly GCA_017450215.1. GTDB lineage: Bacteria > Bacillota_I > Bacilli_A > ML615J-28 > CAG-698 > RGIG3506. The sequence goes on from JAFSVH010000061.1 coordinate 7,506, forward strand.
TTATAATTATGTCATATCAAATGATTGACTTTCTTTTAAATTTTTATTTAATTTATTTTTTTATCATTTTCTTTTTTGTTTATTTTAATTTTAAAATGAGTTATAATGTTATAAAGGATGGATAAATTTATGAAAAAAATATATATAAGAATACTTAGTAGTGTTTTAGCTTTAGTGTTAGTTTTGTTTCTAACAAGTTGTGATATGTTTCCAAATATTGGTGATCAATTGACATGTGAACATGATTATCAATTAATATCTTCTACTGCAACTTGTGAAGAAGGTGGCATTTCAACATATCAATGTAGTAAATGCGGTAGAATCATGAAAACTACAGTTGAAGGTGGAGTTCATAATTTTGTTGAAATTGGAAAAAAAGAACCAACATGTAAAGAAGATGGTGTACTTAATGAAGTATGTAATAATTGTGGCTTTGAAAGAAGAACAGTTCTTCCTAAATTACCTCATACATTTGGTGAATGGGAAACTACAATTGAAATGGATTCTGAACATGATGGTTTAAAGGTTAGAACTTGTAGTGTTTGTGGCTATGAAGAAAAAGAAGCAATTAAACGCCTACCTGATATGGATTTAACTTATATTAATTTTGAAATTAATAAAGATGGTGAATATACAGCAAAAACATTTAATGAATTATGTGATATTTTTAATGCTGCTATTCTTTATGAACAAGAAACAATAGACGTTCAAATTGATTTTGAGGTTTCAGATTTTAACAAGATGTTTGAAGACTTATGTAATTCTAAGGATGTTCCTTTTGATTATCAAGTTGAATCTAGCTATCGTACTGTGCTTTTCACAAAGACAATGGAAATGCACTTCACGTTCTATAATGAACCAAGTAAGCAAACACCACATACAAAGAAATATACTCAAAAAGCTAGCTTGAATTATAATCAAGCTGAAGGCACAAGAGCTGAAGATTTTGATGATTTTAAAATTAATTTATATAAAGAAACAATGAAAGTTAATTCAGGAGAACAATTAGTATATGCTCTTGAACATCGTGTTAAACCTCTTCCTAAAGAAGGAAGTAGAAGTGAAACTATTTATAATAAGATGAAGGAAGTGTTGAGACAAATCATCACTGATGACATGGATGATTTTGAAAAAGTAAAAGCAATTCATGACTGGATTATCATGAATGTAATTTATGATCAAGAACTTGCTGAATTATTATATGATGATGCTAGTGATTTAAAGACATATGAAGGATTCTATCTTGAAGGTGTATTTAATGAAGGTTATGCTGTTTGTGAAGGCATTAGTAAAACATTATGTTGCTTAGCTAATATTGAAGGTATTCCTTGTGTTAGAGTTACTGGACATGAAACTAGAAACTTAAATGGTGTTGGTCATGCTTGGAATAAGATTTATATCAATGGTAATTGGTATATTATTGATGCTACAAGTGATGGCACAATCATTGGTGGTGAGCATGAGGTATTATCATATGCTTATTTCTTAATCACAGATGAAGATATGTTAGAAAAATATACAGGTTCTGAATATAATGATTTAGAATGTACAAAGAGATATGATGTATTTGCTAATTCAAGCTGTGGACTTATTCAATTATCAAGTAAGAGTAGAGTAGATACAATTGCAATTATTAATTATTTTGATGTTACTGCTGGTGCTAATACAACTCTTCAATTTGCCTTAGAATATGAATATGAAGGTGAAGCAAGCAATGAATTGAAAGAAGCATTTAAAGCATCACTTAAGTCACATGCATATATTATTAATGGTAATATTGTAATGCTATTAAATTAAAATAAATAAATATATAATAAAATAATAAAGTATATATGATAATTAAATAGATTTAATTAGAATATATACTTTTTATGAACCTATGGCGGAATTGGTAGACGCGTTATCTTCAGACGGTAATGCAAAAATGCGTGTGAGTTCAAGTCTCACTAGGTTCAAGATATGAACTATAAATAAAATGATATAAGAGAGGACGTAAGATGAATAAAGTATTATCATTTTTTAAAGATAATTTTGATGAAAGTATTCTTATTAGAAATATAAGAGTCTATGGTTGGAAATTTGAATATGACCATTTGTTAGTTTCTTCATTAACTAAATATTTATTTGAGGATTTAGATATAATTGAAAATATTGCACCAGAAACTAATACTAATAGAGATGGAAGAAAGAAAAAGAATTTCTATATTTGTGTTCATGACACTGGTGATACTGATTATGACCATACTGCAGGTTTTTGGAGTAATGTTGTGAAAGTACAAGACTGGGAACTAGGAAGATATGAAGCTAGTTTTCAATATGTAACAGGTGATGATGGAATTTATCATAATATTCCTGATGATGAAATTGGTTATCATGCAGGAGATAGTACATATTTCAGTTATGATTTAATTGATACTGGATTAAGTGGAGAAAATGAAAAACCTGTTGTTAGTATTAGTGATGATGGATATTATATGGTTGATGGTGTAAAGTCACAATTACTTGCTCCACGTGCAAAGCTAACAAGAAAAGGTGAAGTTAAATATGATAGAATTGCTAGGACTGATGAAATTAATAGTCAAGGTGTATTAGTTAAGAATGTTAATGGTAAATATTATATTGGAGTTACATATTATAATAATGATTATGCTTTGATTGCTAATCGTGGTGGTAATAATAATTCAGTTGGTATTGAATCTTGTATTAATGTTGGTAGTGATATTTATTTAATATGGCAAAGAACAGCCAAGCTTGTTGCAAAATTATTAGATGAAAATAATTTATGCTTTGATGATGTTAAACAACATCATTATTTCAGTGGTAAGAATTGTCCTCAAACAATGAGAATGAATAATCTTTGGAATCATTTTATGGAGCTTGTGAAATTTGAATATCAAATCTTAAAATTTAAACAAGAAGGATATAAGATTAGTTTGAAAGTTAATGATCCTGATGTAAAAGAAAATGGAAGAATTGTGAAAAGAGAATTTGATTATATTAATAAGAAAAAAGTTGCTTTTTCAATAATTACTGAATTTGAAGGAAAAATTGAATCATTAGAATTAGAAAAAGAGATTTAATAGTTAGTTAATACTAATTTATAAAGCAACTAAATTGAATATTGTAATCTAGTTTGTTATAATGAATTAGAGGTTATAATAATGAAACAAAAATTTGATGTTATAGGCATGAGTTGTTCTGCTTGTGTTGCTAATGTTGATAAAGCAGTAAGGAAAGTAGATGGCGTTATAGAATGTAACGTTAATTTATTATCTAATTCAATGAATGTTACTTATGATGAAAATAAAGTAAATGATGAAAAAATAATTAAGGCAGTTGTTGGTGCTGGTTATAAAGCAAAAATTAAAACTGATTTAAAGGTGAAAAATAAAATAGAATATAAATGGATGATTATTAGATTAATTGTTTCATTTGTATTCCTTATCCCACTTTTCTATTTATCAATGGGGGATATGTTTGGTTGGCCTATACCAGGATTTTTAACTGGACTAGATAATTGTGTTACCTATTTTATTGTCTTATTAATTCTTACTATTCCAATATTAATTATCAATGGTAAATTCTTTATAAAAGGATATAAAGGTTTAATTAAATTGAGTCCTAATATGGATACACTTGTTGCTATTGGAAGTACTGCATCTTTTATTTATGCAACTATTTCATTTATTTTAGGTTGTGTATATGCTAAGAATGGTGATGCAAGAGCAAGTGAGTATTTACAAAATAAATATTTTGATTCATCTGCTATGATTTTAACGCTTGTTACTTTAGGTAAATTATTTGAAAGTAGAGCAAAAGGAAAGACTACAGCTTCAATTGATAAATTAGTTCAGCTAATTCCTGAGACAGCTACTGTTTTGATTAATGAAGAAGAAAAGATTATTAAAATAGAAAATGTACAAAATGGTGATTTAGTTGTTGTGAAAGCTGGAAGCAGAGTTCCTGTTGATGGTGTTATTATTCGAGGTGAAGCAAGTGTAGATACTTCATCGATGACAGGTGAAAGTATACCTGTTTATGTATCTAAAGATGATAAAGTAATTTCATCATCTCTAGTTATGAATGGTAATATTGTTATTAAAGCAAGTAGTGCTGGAACTGATTCATCAATGCAAAAATTGATTAATCTAGTTAGTGAAGCAGCTGATTCAAAAGCTCCGATATCAAGGATTGCTGATAGAGTTAGTAAGGTTTTTGTACCTATTGTAATGATGATATCAATAATTACATTTTTGATATGGTGGTTAATATTTAAAGATATTGCTAGTGCATTTAAATATGGAATATCAGTATTAGTTATTTCTTGCCCATGTGCTTTGGGTTTAGCAACACCAGTTGCTATTATGGTTTCAGTTGGCAAGGGTGCAAGTTTTGGTATTGTATCTAAATCAGCAGAAGCAATTGAAGTTGCTAGTTCAATTGATACAATAATACTTGATAAGACTGGTACAATTACTAAAGGTGAACCAGAAGTTGCATTAATTAAAACTTATAATGGAACCAACGAAAAAGAATTAATTGATATAGCATATTCATTAGAAAATGGAATGGTTCATCCATTGTCTAATGCTATCACTAATTTTGCTATCAAGAAAAATGCTTCATGTTTAGAAGTTAGTGAATATGAATATCTTGGTGGTAAAGGTATTAAAGGCAGGATTAATAGTGATATTTATTATGTTGGTAATTTAAAGTTTGCTTCTTCAGTTACTAATATAAGTGAAGAATTTAATAATGATATTAACAAATTAAGTGAAGAAGGACAAACACCATTAATATTTGTAAAGAATGATATCATTATTGGAGTTATAAGTGTAATTGATGAAATAAAAGAAAGTAGCATACAAGCAGTTAATGAATTTAAGAATTTAGGAATTCATGTAATAATGGCTACAGGTGATAATAAAAGAACAGCAAATGCAATCGGTAGATGTGTTGGAATTGATGATGTAAGAGATTCAGTTTTACCTGATGACAAAAAGAATATTGTTAATGAATATCAAAATTTAGGTAAGAAAGTGGCAATGATTGGTGATGGAATCAATGATTCACTTGCACTTGTTAACAGTGATTTAGGCATTGCTATTGGTGCTGGAAGTGATATTGCCATAGATTATGCTGATATTATCTTGATGAGATCTGATTTGCTTGATGCAGTTAATGCAATAAGACTAGCAAGAAGAACATTGAAAATTATTAAGATAAATTTATTCTGGGCATTTTTCTATAATGTAATTTGTATCCCAATTGCTTGTGGTGCTTTATCAAGTTTGGGAATCACTTTAAATCCAATGATTGCTTCACTTGCAATGTCTTGTTCAAGTGTTTTTGTAGTATTAACTGCTCTTACAATTAATAGATTTAAAGTAATAAAATAAAGATAATTAAAAAAATAGATAAAAGAAGATGAGGAGGGACTTATGAAGACAGTAGTTAAAGTTGATCAAATGAATTGTGAACATTGTGCAGCAAGAGTAAAAGATGCTATCCTAGAACTTGACAATGTAAAGCGTGTTAAAGTCAATTTAGAAACTAAAGAAGTAAAGATTGTTTATAAAGACGAACTAGATCTTGATCGCGTTAAACAACTTGTTACTGATGCAGGATATGTTTTCCTAGGATAATTTCGTTTAGTAATTTCTATAATTTTATATGTGAAAAGTGATAATAGTCAATTTTTTCTAAGGTTTAATCTAATTCGTAGATTAGAGATATTAGACAAAATTGACTATTTTGTTTATTATGCTATAATTGAATTGTATTAAATCTAGTAAAAATCTAGTATGATTTTTATTTTGATTTTAAAGGGAGGTTAATAATGTTAGTTTTATTTACAGATACAGATACTGATGTAACACCAGTAGAAGCTAGTGAATTTGGTTATCATTTAATTTCAATGCCATATTCAATCGGTGAAAAGATTACTTATCCTTATGTTGATTTTCAAGAATTTGATGATCATGAATTCTATCAAACATTAAGAAATGGTATTTTACCTACAACATCTGCATTAAATCCAATTGATTATAAGAATTATTTTGAACCATTTTTAAAGAATGGTGATGATATTTTATATGTACATTTTTCAAAAGCAATGAGTGGAACATTTAATTCTCTTAATTTAGCATTGAAGGAATTAAAAGAATTATATCCAGATCGTAATGTTTATTTAATTGATACAAAAGGTATTACATTAGGTAGTTACACTATTGTTTTAGAAATTGGTAAATTAGTTAAGAATGGTGCTACTATAGAAGAAGTTATGGCGTGGAGTGAAAAAGAAATAGATAAATATGCTGTATATTTCTTTGCTGATGATTTGAAGTTCTTTAGAAAGAGCGGTCGTGTTTCTGGTTTAGCTGCTGTTATGGGTGGTCTTATTGGTATAAAGCCAATTATCAATATGAATTCAGATGGCATTATGGGAAGCATTGGAAAAGAAAGAGGAAGAACTAATGCTATCAGTAGATTAGTTAGTTATGTTAAAGAATTAGGGGATGATGTAACTAATCATCCAATTGTAATTGGACATTGTGATAATATGGAATTAGTAAATGAATTAGTAAAAGAATTAAAAGCTGTTTATGGAGAAGATTTAAAATACAGTGTTCATCCAGTTAATCCAACTGCAGGAAGTCACTGTGGACCTGATACTGTAGGTATTAGTTTCCATGCTATCCACAGATAATAAATGGATGTTAAAACATTATTTTAAAACTTTATTAAGAACTAAATGATTGAAGTTAGGGAAGTAAAAACAAGAAAAGAAATTAAAGAATTTGTGAATCTTCCTCTTGATTTATATTATAAAAACAAATATTTTGTTCCTTGCTTATATAGTGATGAAATGAAATTATTTAAGAAAAATCCAGTTTATGCTTCATGTGCTGATACTATTTTTTATAATGCTTATGATGATGGTAAAATAGTAGGACGTATTCAAGGTATAATACAAAGGGATGCAAATAAGAAATGGAATAGAAAAAGAGTTAGATTTACAAGATTTGATTCAATCAATGACCAAGAAGTAGCCAATCTTTTATTTGATAAAGTAAATGATTGGGCAAAAGAAAAAGGAATGACAGAAATTGTCGGTCCACTTGGCTTCTCTGATTTAGATAGAGAAGGTTTATTGATTGAAGGCTTTAATTACCTTTCCACATTTGAAGAACAATATAATTATCCATATTATCAAAAATTGATTGAAAATTATGGCTTTGAAAAAGAAGTTGATTGGGTTGAAGAAGAATTAAGATATCCATATGATAGAGAAGATGAAGTAGAAAAATTAAAAGATTTAAGCGAAAGAGTTTTTTCTCGATATAATTTACATTTAGGTAAATTTAAATCAATTAATCAATTCTTAAAGAAACATCATGAAGAATTATTTAATTTGATTGAGGAATGCTATAGTGATTTATATGGTACTACACCAATCACTAATGAGATGAGAGATTCATTAATTGCAGGTTTTAAGTTTTTAGTTAAACCTAGAGATTTAATTACTATCTTTAATGAAAAAGAAGAATTGATTGCTTTTGGTTTTGGTTTTGCTTCTATTGCAAAGGCAATTCAAAAATCATATGGTCGCCTTACTCCTTTTGCTATTATTCGTATATTAAAATCAATAAGAAATCCTAAAATAATAGAGCTTGCCTTAATTGGTGTTAAAAAGGAATATATGAATAAAGGTGTTCCAGCTCTAATTGTTTATGAAATGATGATGTATCTAAAGAGAGTTGGTTGTGAACATTTAGAGACAAATTTGAATTTAGAAGATAATTCAAATATTCTTAATTTGTTTAGTCGCTTTGATCGCCAGTTTCATAAGCGTAGAAGAAGCTTTTTAAAAGAGATTAAATAATGAAAGTATGTCAAGTTTTACTTGGCATCTTTTATTTTTTGTGAAAATATGGTAAAATCTTTTTGTAAGTGATGATAAGAATAATTATCATTTTGTAGAGGAGAAAAAAATATGGAAAAAAAGAAAAAAACAACAAAAAGTGTAAATGATATTGCACTAGAAAAAGATGAGCTTATTTTATTAACTATTAAAAGATTAGGTATTAATGGTGAAGGAATAGGCTTTTATAAACGTAAGACAGTTTTTGTTCCTAATGCTCTTCCTGGAGAGATTGTGGAAGTGAAGATTGTGGAAGTGAATGATAAATATGTTAGTGGAGAAATCACTAAATTTAAAAAGAAAAGTGAAGATAGATGTAAACCACTTTGCCCATATTTTGAAAAATGCGGTGGTTGTCAGCTTCAACATTTAACATATGAAGCACAACTTAAAGAGAAAAAGAATTTAGTAGAAGAAGCATTTAGTAGATATTATGATGGAGATATTAAAAAATTAGAATTTAGAGATACAATTGGAATGAGTGTTGATGGCAAGGTATCACCTTGGAGTTATCGTAATAAATCATCTCTACCAACAAGACATGATGGGGAGAAGGTCATTTGTGGAATGTATGCAATTAATTCTAATATGCTTGTATATATTACTGATTGCTTAATTGAAAATGAAAAAATAAATGAAACAAGAAAAGAAATATTAGATTTATTTACTAAAGAAAATATTGATGTCTATAATCCTAAAACACATCAAGGTTCACTTAGATATTTAATTATTAGGGCATTTCCAAACCAAGATGATGTCCAGGTTACTTGTGTTCTTACAAAAATGGATAATAAAATTATCAAAATATTAAAGAATATAAAAGCTAAAAGTGTTAACTATACAATTAATTCTGATATAAAGGCTGTTGAAATAATAAATAGTGAAGTCATTAATGTGAAAGGTGAGAAGGAAATTAATGGAAAACTTGGAGATCTTACTTTCAAGATTTCACCTGAAGCATTCTTCCAATTAAATACTTTACAAACAGTTAAACTTTATAATGAAATTAAAAAAGCTTGCGCTTTAACAAAAACAGAAAATGTGCTTGATTTATATTGTGGAATTGGAAGCATAGGAATGTTTTTAGCAAGTGATGCTAAAGAAGTAAGAGGAATTGATGTTAATAAGAGTGGAATAGAAAATGCTAATAGTTTTGCAAGAATTAATAATGTTAAAAATGCAAAATTTTATTCTGGCAATATTCTTCCTCACTTGAATCAATTTAATGAAGAAGGATTTAGAGCTGATTGTGTAGTTGTGGATCCACCAAGAAGTGGAATGGAACTTAATGTATTGAATTATATTAAGAAAATGAAATATAAAAAAATAGTATATGTTTCTTGTAATCCTGCAACACTTGCTAAGAATGTTAATCATTTACAAAGTCATTATAAGATTGAATATATTCAACCAATTGATATGTTCCCTCAAACTTCAAATGTTGAAAGTATAGCTACTCTTACTTTAAATAAACAATAACAACTTTTTTATCAAATAGAAAGTTTGAAAGGAGATAAAACATGCCTGCGTATTTTACAATTGCTTTTGAACTCATAAAAAGAGAAACAGTTGTAGCTGATTTTTATAATGCTTTGATTAGTTCTAATCTTACTTTTAAAAGTGGCTACTGGTATGATGAAAATTGTGATAAGAATGATATTATTAAATGGAATCAAGATAAGCTGAATAGTGACTTTGTACTAGGAATGAAAGAACACGTTAAAAATGACTATAAACAAATTCTTTTCAATTATTATAATTTTAATGAGGTAAGAGTGTTTATTTTAAATAAAAAGAAATCTAAAATGGTGATGTTCTATTTAATAGTACCAGAAGATGATTTGGTTTCCATTCAATCGAATAAGAATAGCGAATTTGTTCAAAATATTGATAATATGAATCTATTGATAGAACTGGCTGTTTCAATGTGGAATAACATCAAAATTGAAGCAATACAAACAGAATGGGAATCGTCGATAACTCCTATACAGACTTCTAATAATATTTTAAATGGTAAAACTCCAAAAGCAGAACCATTTTGTATTGTAAAAAAGTATAAGAATATGAATTATGAAGCTCAGAAAAAGGATGTTGGCAACAATGGAATTTTAATAATAAATGAAAAATGTTGGAATTTTTAAATTTAAACTTATTCTCTCGACTACGTATCTTTGATTGTATTATCGACAAAAAAACGATTAAAGCATATTCCACTGAGTATGGAACATATGGTCTTTAATACTTGAATTAGCGAATTATTATGACAACTAATTGTTGATTTTAAAAGAGATAAATAGTTTTAATTATAGCACTTATAGCATTATAGGTGCTTTTTCATTACAAGTATAGTGTTGCATTTAGGATGACAATATGATATAATGTCATCGTAGAAAGGATTTGATAAAATGAAAGGAAAAGAAATACTTGATATTGCAAATAGTAATAATGGATATCTATATTCAGAAATTTTAAAAAAATATGATATTGAGTCCACATATATTACGCGACTTATCAAAAAAGGTAAATTATTTAAAGTTGCGCCTGGGATTTATATTACTGAAAATACAATAGAAGATGATTTATATATAAATAGTATTAGATTTAGTAAAATTGTTTATTCTGGTGACACAGCTATTTTTCTAAATGGTCTTTCTAATAAACAATATCCTGAATATGAAGCAAGTGTTCCATATGGTACCCATATTCCTCAAATTGATGGATTTTTGATTAAACAATCTAGAAGTCAACATTTTTCTCTAGGTGTTACCGAAGTAGAAACAGCATTCGGAAATAAAGTTAGATGCTATGACAAAGAAAGATGCATTTGTGATCTATTTATTCGTCCTGATAATTACGATTATGAGGACAGAATATATGTGATAAAAGAATATAAAAATAATTATTTGAATTTTGATAAACTCTATGAATACGCTAAAATTCTTGGCGTATATGATATTGTAAAAAGTGTTTTTGAGGTTGTTGGATGGAACTAGATATTATAAAAACTAAAGTAGCCAAATTAGCAAAATCTAAGAATATAAATATTCAAGCTGCTTGGGATATTTTCTTTTTTGAAGAATTCTTGCATAGATTATCTTTAAGTGATTATTCAGAACTCTTTGTTCTAAAAGGTGGATTTTATCTCCAATCAATTGTTGGAGTTAATATTAGAAGTACCATGGATTTAGATTTGAAATTAATGGGAATTGAACGTTCTAGTGAAGAATTATTTAATATTATAAAAGGAATAGTTCAAATTAAAACGGATAGTAATATTATGTTTGATATTCTATCTATAAATGATATTTTAGCCGAATCTAAATATGGTGGAAAAACAATAAAAATAAGTGCGAAATTCTATAATGTTAAAAAAGTATTTAGTATTGATATAGGATTTGGTGATATTATTACTCCATATCCGATTAATTATAATTATCAAAACAGCATTAGCGATAATAATTATTCTTTATTATCTTATCCAATTGAAACATGTATTGCTGAAAAATTTGAAACTATAGTATCTAAAGGTACGAACAACTCAAGATCAAAAGATTTGTTAGATATATGTTTATATCAAAAGCAAGAATATAACATTGAATTATTAAATGCTGCTATGGTAAATACTTTTTTTATAAGAAATACAAAATATGATTATGATTATATATTTGATTCATTGAATAACGTTTTTAATAGTATAAGAATTAAAGAATTATATGATAATTATCAACATAAACATTCCTTTGCTTCTAGCATTACTTTTGAGATGTGTAAAGAAGCAGTTTATTCATTATTATCAAAATTAGTATTTAAAGATAAGATTAACTTATCTGATTTTGGTGTTGAATTGCACGTTGTTAGACATGGCCAAGATGAGATTAATAAACCTGGTGGATGGTCTGATAATCATCTAATTGAAGAAGGAATACAACAAGTGAATGATTTATTAGATTGTATAGATGATGATTACGATTTATTTGTTTCCAGTGATTTGAATAGAGCAAAGGAAACTGCTGAAATTCTTAATTCGAAAATGAAAATAAATGTTGTTTATGACCGAAAATTTAGAGAAGTTAATAATGGAGATTTAAAGAATTTAACAAAAGAAGATTTTATAAATAAATATTCGGGATTATATTATTCATCACTTAAAATGGATGAATCATATCCAAACGGCGAGTCTCCCAATATGTTTTATGAAAGAATATCAAATTCATTTGTTGAGTTGTTAAAATCAAATAAAAATAAAAAAATATTGCTTGTTACTCATGGCGGAGTAATAACAGTTATACTTTGCTTACTTAACGGATATGTCTATAATAATAATTTAAAAATAAATCCTAAAACAGGATCTATAATTAAGTTAAAATGATAAACTTGTTTTCTAAATTTTAATTAGCGGATTACCCTGACGACGAATTGTTGAAATTGTCCGCACGTTAACGAACCGGGCTAGGAATAATTAGAAATAATAACCGCAATATTAAAATATAAGTTGCGGTTATTTTTATTATACTTTACTTGAAATGTGAACATAATAAATAAAATAGTTGCACATTAAATGATTACGTATTATAATGTATGTGAAACAAAACAAATGATTTAGTTGCACGTGAGAGGAAAAAATTATGAGAAATGTTGTTGAGTTATTACATGAGCAAGAACTATTAAAATCTAGGATTAATAATATGATTCATGGTTCTGTTGAAGTAAGGGATAATAATGGAAAAAAATATATTTATGTGCATTTTAGAGATAATGGTATTTCCACATCGAAATATGCAGGTGAATATAGTATAGAATTAAATAACCTTATTTTAGAAAATAATAGAATTGTTAAAGAATATAAAAAGCAATTAAAAGAAATAAAAAAAGAGTTGGGAGTTTTACAATATACTTCTGTAGAGTTAACTGATCAAGTAAAAATAAACATAGATTTAGCAAGAAGAAACATGGTAGAATCCATATATAAGCAAGCAAAACTTGAAGGTGTAGCTACTACATATTCAGATACTGAAACAATTGTTAATGGTGGAAAAGTTAAAGATATGACTGCTACCGATATAGCAAAAGTAATTAATTTAAAACATGCATGGGAATTCATATTGAGTGAAGGCGTTATATCATATTCAACAAATTACTCTATTTTATGCCAAATAAACGAGATAGTTGAAGAAGGATTTTCTTATACAGCAGGAAGAATAAGAAGTGTACCTGTTTCAATTGGTGAATCACATTATCTACCACCACTACCATATGAACCTCAAGTTAAAGAGGAATTACTTGATATGCTTTCAATGGATAATTCTTATAATATTGCTATTGAACTACTACTATATGTGATGAAAAAACAACTTTATTTAGATGGAAACAAAAGGACTGCTGTAATATTTGCTAATCATTATTTGATAAGTAGAGGAATGGGATTGATTGTAATTCCTGCAGAATTAGTAGAAGAATTTAAAAAATTACTAATTGATTATTATGAAGATAAAAATGAAGAAATAAAGGAATTCTTATACAATAAATGCTTAACAAAAGTATTTTAATTGGGAGAAAAATTTATATATTATTTAAATAGTAATAATTTCTATAATAGACACTGACTTACGTCACATTAGACTGATGAGGCAATTTCGTGTCTAGTATTTGGGAATAAATCCTAAAAATACGCAATTTTTGCCCGTTTTTTGCACAAAAATGGCGTAAAATGGCTAAAAATCGCTTGCTACTGAGCCTCTAAAAATGGAATAAATCTTAAATTTTATGACTTTATAAAAATATCCAAAAAAGAGTTGAATACAGAAAGTATTCATAGATGAATACTTTTTTGAAAAGAGAATTTGATAAGAAATATAAAAACTTCAAACGAACGGAGGTAAAACTGTGACAATTGAATTGATTAAAAAAAGGAGAATAGTGCGAAGAATCATCGAATTATCCATTGTGATTGCTTTTTTGTCATTAGCAATAGTTCTTACTATAATTCGTTATAATAATGGAACCGTAATTGAAAGTGGAACGCCACTATTGCCAAATGAAGTTGTTTATCCAAATAACTATCTTGGATTAATTATGGCAAGTTATGCAATTTCTGTTTATACGTTATTGGTATTTATTTGCGATGTCATTTTTGCACGCATTTACAATTTAGAAGTGGATGGGGAAGAAGTCATTATTTATGCAAATCCTTTGGTATGGAAACTAGTGGTAAATGGAGAAATTGTGGATTCGACATTTTGTAAAACATTTTTGGAAGCAAAACTAAAATCAGGAATTATATTAACTGCTTCACGTCGGATTATTATGTCATTTCATTTAACGTTTTCTGATGGTAGAAAACCTATAGACTTATAGGCAATGGTAATAAGATTTCTGATGAATATATAACTGATAATTAGTTTGTTGATAGTATTCTAATGGCATATAGGAGTCAATATCCATTTTAAAATAAATGTTGATACGTTTCATAACAAGTTTAACTTACGTCGCAATATTCAAATGAAACAATTTCGTCCTTAGTATTGCGAAATATATTGAAGTAATAAAACATAGGATATTTTAAGAGATTATCAATAAATGAATGAGGAGATTTAGCAAATGAGAACAATGAAAAGTGTCAATTTAGTATTAAGTATTATTTTTACAATAATTAATTTATTAAGTATTTGCCTTTTGATTTGGGCTAATGAAGATACTTTTTTGTATGACATTAGTTATATTCATAAATATCGTTACATAATTATTATTGTCATACTGTTAGCTCTTACTATTTTGATTTGGTTTTTGAAAACATTTTGGAAAAAAATAATAGCATTTCAAGCAGGCTTTTTAATAATAAATATATTAATGATTTTTGCTATTTTTGGAGTAAGTATATCTAAATCATTAACCAATGATATAAACAATTATAAGAAATTTGATATACAAGTTCAAAAAGCAGCATACGATTTCTTTCCAGATGATATCAGTGATGCTGAAATTATAAAATATGAATACTTTTATAATTATTATTTTCACCATGTTTATAGTATATATTTAGAAATAAAAGTTGATGACTTGAATAAATATTTGAATGTCTATAGAGAAAAAGGGTATTTAGAAAAAGAATTTGAATATGATACCAATTATAAAGAACTGGTTTTAGAAGATTATCAAGCTAATAGATTTAATAATAAATACAATCCAAAAACAGAGTTAGGAAGAGGTAATATAAAGAAGGTTCTTTATTCAGAAATAAATAATACTATTATTATTCAATATTTTGAAAGTTGGGATCATTGTACTACTGGTGATGTCTATTATTTTAAACGTTTCACCATAAGCTAGCTACTCATTCAAACAGGCAGAATAATGATAGATGTTGAAAAATAAAATATATGTTGATATGTTTTATTGGCGAGTTTCGCTTACGTTGCAACAGACAGTCGAGACTGTCTGCTGCCTCGTAAGTCGTAATTAAGCCAAGAAAAATTAAAGTTTTTACAATAACAAAACAGATTATTAATTGGAGTTTATATGGTTAATAGTAATGAAGCAAAAATTATCATATTAAAAAATTTGAAGTGTAAGTATCTAAATTGTTACAATTTTATTACCCCTATTATTAACAAATCTAATAAAATACTAATGAGTAAATCTTTTAAAACATCATTGTATGGAGCATTTTATCCAACAAACATTATGAATAATTTTTGTATTTATGAAGGTATAGAAACAAAGACAATTGATAATAGTGATTTTTTGTATTATTTTTATAATGATAAATTAGAACTTACAATTAGAAAATATAATATTAATGATGTTTATTATATATTCTATTTTTATAATGAAAAAAGCATAGATGTGGTTTGGTATTCAGATAGAAGAAAGATGATAAATATTGTTGGACAAATAGAATTAATAAACAAAAATGAATGTATCCTTTTAGAATCTAATGACTCAAAGGAAATTAGTGGTTATAAAGAATATCATTTTAACATCACAAAAAATGAAATCGTTGAAACGATATACGAAAAAGGATTTTTACCTGATAATAAGGATTATTTTAAAACATCTAATTTTAAAAAAATAAATATTTAATTTATCATCACTATGAGCACAATTATAATAACAATGGTGATATTTCAATAAAAATAAGTTATTATAGTAGTGGTACTATTAACAAAGAACATGAATATGTTTATTCAAATACTATAAAAGTCAGTTGAAAGAATGTTTAATCAACTCCTTGGTGATTATGAAATTATATACAATTTTGAAGTTGAAGATTTACATAGTTACTATGTCTGTGAAGAAATGATCCTTGTACATAATGGTTGTAGATCTTTGCAAAGGCAGCAATATTGGAAAAATGAATCATATGAACTTAAAGGAGAAAATATTACTTATGAGTTAACAAGTGAAAATAAAAGCGGAATGGCAAACGGTTTTGCTCCAAGGGGATTTGATAATTATTCTGTCGAGTTACATCACGTTAAAGGCATAAGAAAAGATTTTTTGGATGTTGTATAGATACAAAAAACGGACCATATATTGTTCCATAAAATATATGGATATAAAGATTTTATAAATATAAGAACATTGGCAGAGTTCAGTTCAAAAATTAGATAGGTAATTAATATGCAAATAACATTATTAGTAAAAAATTATATTGAAGGAATAGTTGATTATATAGATTTTATTTCTAACATGGATGATGATTCAAAGAAATATTTGAATGAATTATATCAGAAAAAGCACAAGATGGGTTTCATAAATGAGGCAATTTATGAAAAATTTCCTAATTTCTATAAAAAATTCGAATGGTGTATAAATTGTGGTGGTGGTTTTTTTTCAAAATCGTCTCTGTATAATTTTGTTTATGATATAGTTTTGATTGATTTTCCAAATTGTAAAAAATATTTAAAATATGAACAAAACTTTAATTTATCTTTATCTGCAATTCCAGATTATTTAGATGGAAATGAAGCATCAAAATATATAGAAGAGAATATTTTTTCAAAAATGCCTCTAGATTTAAGTAGAAATCAACAAATAAAGTATATTAAAGAACAATGTAAAAAAAATTTTTTTATTGAAAGCAATAAAATACCCCATTGGGTTCAGTCGTGTGAATGGCCTATTCAAAATAATAAACCATGTAGGTATATAGGAGAAAAAAGAAAAGGCAATTTGGTTATGTTTCTTTTTGAAAATGTTGACACTCATAATATTATTGTTATTAAACAATACTATTAATTTTCATTCTCTACATTTTTCTGTTGAGAGTATAATTTATAAAAATGGTTAATATGTGTAAAATAGGATTTTTTTTCTAAGGAGATGGACTATGATTCAAAAAATAAAAAATTTAGAAATAACAAATCAAGAAAACAAAATTGCTATATCATATGATATATATGTTGAATTTGAAAATTTGAGTGATGATGAAGTATTCACACCTTATAGTCAATTACCTTTTTATGATTCAATATTAGAATCCATTTTTAATGACAAAGAAATTTATTATATATATTTTTATCGTTTAAAAAATTATAACCGAATTAACTTATATAAAAATATGAATCAATTGCACTTATTTGATTTCCAATTTACTTATGTTGGAAATTATGTATCAAATGATGAATTGATATATTATGGAATTGTCAAGAGCAAAGAGTATAAAACAAATAATGTATTAACAAAAAAAATTATAGTTGGTTCTATGAGTGGTGATGTAGAAATTAAAACAATTCTTAATTATATTGAAAATAATAAGCTTAATCTATTTGTTAATAATGATGAAAGTGAGATTAACAAAATATTTGAAGATATATCTTCAAAAAACAATGATGTTATATTAATTGATGAAAATCATCATGAAAATTGCAGTAATAAGCATGTAATTAATATATATAATGAAAATAAATTGTCATTGATTTCACAAAAATTGAATAGTCTATTGAAAAATATTAAAAAAAGGAATAAAGCAAATGAATATTTATGTTAGTGATGATTCTAAAACAACGGAAGAATACTATAAAATGAAAGGCGAAAGAAACGATATAGTTTTAGAAATAGATGGAATTTATTATGAACTTTCATTTATGTATTTTGAAAATTTAAGACAGTACTGTGATAATGGAACATATATTTATATGAAAAATGTATTTCCTGTTGATGATATTAGTATAAATAATATAATAAAAAATTTAAAAATTAATGTCGAGGAAAAGACGTATATATATTTAATAAGTGGTACAAATTTCGACATAAAAGAATGGGTAAAAGTACTTTGATCATTTTTGTTTTTATATACTACACTTTATTTGTATAAAATATATTATTAAATAATGTGGTAATAATTATGATTATTGGGAAAATGATAGCGAAACAGTTAGTACTCAAGATTTGATTACTATGGAAATTTAAATGGTAAATGATGTAAATGGTAAAATCATATGCATTATTTAGTAGATATGTTTCTAGTCTGTTTATTTTAGGCGGTAAGTCGATAGTGTCTGCTTTTTACGAACTGTGCTAGAAATACTAAATAACAAGAAAGTTAAACGTAACATAACATAAAAGAAGTTGAATTATTGTTCAACTTTTTTTATTGATAATTATTTGGTGTGATTATTATTGAAACTCGCTATGAAATTGGTGCAAATATTGATAATTATTTTAAAAAAGCACACTACAAATATGGGTGATCAGTTCTCTTTACTACAATAATATCGTACGATTGTTGAAAGTATAGTGAGATTACGCTTATAATTAAAATAATAGAAAGCCAATAGAATTTTAATTTGATGCCTCGAGATTGTATCTTGAGGTATTTTTTTATTAGAAGTAATAAAAAAATATAACATAAAAATCTAAATCAGATTGACATCATGATAGAATAAATGATATAACAATGATAAGATAAATGTAACATAAATCTTGGTAAAGAGAGGAAATAGTATGAATAATAAGAATAAAGTACTAAATATATTTAGTTTATTTTCAAATATATTGATATTATGTTTATTTATTATAGGAATATGCTATTTTACATATTGTATATTAGGACTTGATTATTCATCGATTGACGAAGAGGCTAATGAATTTTATTTATCAGCATTAATAGGATTTACTAAAGCTATGAATTTTTTAGGAATTATAATATGTTCTATTTTTTCTATTATTTTTATTATTGGATTAATACTACATATAAAAAAGAAACCAATGATTTATTTAATTGTAATTGGAGGAATTTTTGCTAATATATCGATAATACCATTAATGATTAGTATCAAAAATCCTTCAGTTGTATCAATTATTATAAGTGTTTTTATATTATTATTAGGTATAACAAATCTTATTATTCAAATATGGAGAAAGAGGCTAGGATGATATATGGGTTATTATAAACAATGTGAGGAATTAAAAATAAAACTATGATTGATATTGAAGAAATAAAACGTAAATTAGAAGATATTTATTATTCATTTCTAAATAATGATTTAATTAAAAAAATGAAAGATATACCAATGCACCGGGGATCTAATTGTTATATTCATTCATTTTTAGTTGCAAAGCTAGCTATTAAAAGAGCTCTAAGACACAATAAGGAACTCAATTTAGAAGCTATATTAGTTTCATCAATTTTACATGATTATTATTTATATAATTGGAGAGAAAATAAAGAATTATTAAATAAACATGGATCAAAGCATCCTAAAGTGGCTAATGAAAATGCAAAAAGAGATTTTGATATTATAAAACTAGAATCAGATATTATCTTATCTCATAT
The DNA here is from genome assembly GCA_017450215.1 of Bacilli bacterium. GTDB lineage: Bacteria > Bacillota_I > Bacilli_A > ML615J-28 > CAG-698 > RGIG3506. The sequence continues at coordinate 27,206 of JAFSVH010000061.1, forward strand.
GTGGCCAATTAATTTTAAGGATTTTCCAAAAACGACAGAAGCAAGAATTGTTGCACTGGCTGATAAAAATGTTGCAACAATAGAGGCTTTCACAAGTAAAAAATATAAAATGAAAAGAATTAATAAAACGATGAAAAGAATTGCTTCTTTGTTTTGATAGTTATTGAAAAAAACTTTTAAAAGAATTTAAAGAAATTTAAAAAACTTTTTTAAAAAAAGTGTGACATTTTTCGACTTTGATTGTTTTATAAGTGTAGGGGAAAAGTATATTGATTATGGGTAAATTAAGCGAAGAAAAAATTGAGACAATTATTAATACTCATTATAAATTATTATTTAAGATAGCTTTTAATTATACATTAAATGAATATGATTCTGAAGATATTGTTCAAGATGTTTTTTTTAAGTTATATAATAGTCATAATACTTTTAAAGGTGATGAACATATAAAGAGATGGTTAATCCGAGTTACAATAAATTTAAGTTTAAATCTGCTTAAGCATAAAAAACGGACAGTTATTGTTGATAGTAATGATTTAGATCATATCGCTTCTTCAGATGAAGATAATGGTAATATGATTTATGAATGTATATGTTTATTAAAAGAACCATATAAAAACATTATTATTCTATTCTATTATGATGAATTGAGTGTAAAAGATATTTCAGAAATATTGAATATTAGTGAAACTAATGTTACATCTAGACTTAATAGAGCAAGAATGAAATTAAAGAAAATAATTCAAAGGAGAGAAGAAAATGGGAAATGATGAATTCAAAGAATTGATTAAAAGAGAAACTCCTGAAGTTCAATTTGATTCGAAAGAAATTATTAATAAATGCAAGATAAAGAGTGAAGAAATGAATAGAATTAATATTGCTAGAAGAAAGAAAATCATTTTTATATCTTCCTTCTTTCTAGTAGCTATTCTTTCTATAATGCTTATATTAGGATTGAATAACAATAATACAAGTGATAATGCTATTATTGTTAAGAATGAATCAGTTAAGCAATATTTCTTTGATAAATTTGAAATTAGTTTTGATTCACTTTTTCAGTCTGACTTGGATGGAAGAAATAGTCGAACTTCCTTTTTGGAATTTGCTAATGATTGGTATAGAATTCAACCTCAGCCAGTGGATGAATATTATGCTATTTATTTAGATAATAGAGTATATGATGTTATGATAAATCAATTATTAAGTGACAACTGTATTTATAGGAGCATTGTTGATGGTAAGTGCTATGTAAGAATAGCAAATCAAGAAATTGAAGTTGTGAAAAGAAGTAAGATTGATCATGTTGATGGAAGTGTTGCTGCTATTTATAGTTATTTAATAAGTGGTGCTAAGTTTTTCTGTTTAAATGATACTTATTATAGTTTAGAAGAATATTTAGCATTATTAAATAAGGATATTCCACTTGGGAAAAGTAATTTATTATTTTTAAAATCAAGTGATATCAATGATTTAAGTTTTAGACACAGTGATGGATATACTGCTATTGCTTTCTTTTATCATCAAAATATTGATTATTTTTATGATTATGGTAAGCAATGTGATTTAATTAAAACTGAATCGTTTTATGGAACAATGGTAGCTTATCAAAATAGTAATGATAATATTTATTATAATAAGCTAGATGTTAATAAAAAATATTTATTAATGAATATACCATTAGAAGTAAATCGTGGTTGTGTTATATTTGAAAAATTGAAATACAATATTAGTGGCAAAAAAGAATTTATTGCTTTTGAGATTTTGGAGAAAGATAATAAAGAATGGATTTGTATAAAAGATAATTCTGATATTAGAACAATCACATTCAATGCTCTTGGTGATAATTTTGAAGTATTATTTAAAAATAAACAAAATATTGCAGGTAAAGAATATTATAATGTTGATGAATTATTATCAGTGAGTGAAATTATTAGAGCAAACAGGGATGAAGCATCTTCTTTTAATTACAAAGCTAGTTGGGCTAGTATTCAAGATATTAGAAATATTGTTCCAACTTTTATTGATGATTGTGTGAAGGTTAATACTCAATATTCATCACCACAAAATGAAGATGAATATAGCAGAATAAAATCTGGTGATGCTATATTTGAAACTGATATTAGTCCTTTAGTTGTTGAATATCAAAAAGCAATAAATCCAACTATAATTAGAATATTGACATCTATTCCTTTTGATCAATTTAAAGTTCAACTATTTATTACTAATGATCATACGGATACTGATCCAAATCAATCTTTAGATGTTTCATGGGTTAAAGATGGTGAAAAATATAAATTAGTTATGAATTATGATGAATATATGGTTGGAAGAAAGATTATAATTTATGCAGGTCAAAATGCTACATATCATTATCAATATACTAGCTATTATGGTGCTATAATTGAAAGTGACATTCATTCTTCATATAATAAAGAAATATATATAATATTAGAATAAAGAATAGGAATATAATGAATAAAAAAAACAATAATAATTATAGTAATAAAGGTAATAAATATAAAAATGTATATTTTATAATTGGTAATGCTTATGCTGGCAAGTCAACGATGGTTAAGTTATTATCAGAAAAATATAAAGGCTATTGGTGTTATGAGAATTATCATAATGTTATGCTTGATAAATTAGATAAGGATGAATATCCTTATGTAACTTATACAAGAGATTTAGTTGATTGGCATGATTTTATTAGAAGAAGTCCAGATGAATATGAAAGATGGATTAATGGTGCAAGTAAGGAATGCGAAAAGTTAGAATTAATGATGCTTGATGACATTATTAAGAATAATGAGCTAGTTTTTGTTGATACAAATATATCGATTGAAACTTTAAAAAAGATATCTGATAAAGATCATGTTTTGGTTATGTTAACTGATAATAATGAATCTATTAATAGATTTTTTGATCGTCCAGATAAAGAGAAGCAATTTCTGTATCAATTAATAATGGAAGAAAAAGACCCTGAAAAAGCACTTGATAATTTTAGAGAATGCTTAATAAGAATTAATTCAAAAGAGAATTATGATAAATTGTTGAAATCAGGTTTTAATGTTTTATTTAAAGACAATAATAGAAGTGTTGAAGAGACATTGGGGCTGGTTGAAGAGATGTTCAAATTAAAATAAGGAATTTAATTCCTTATTTTTTTATTTTTTTTGGAATTATTTAATATATTGATATAATATATTTATAAATATAATTATATAGGAGGAATATTATGTATAATTATAATAATAATAATTATTATAATGATAGATTAAAAGATTTTGGTTACAATTATAGAGCCTTAAATAATTTTGTTATGACACATACAGTAGAAATGTGTGAAAATGATAAAGAATTAATTAAGGCAATTGATAATACAATAAATAAACAATATATTGTATATGAAGAAGGATTTAAAAAAGATAATAGAATTAATGAAGAGACAACTAATATTATTGTAACTAAAGATAGAAGTATGGAAGCAGCTAAAAAATACAAGGGTAAAAAAATAGCTGTGTTAAATTTTGCTAACAATCATAATGTTGGTGGTGCTCCATTTTCAGCAGGAGCACAAGAAGAATCTATATGTAGAATTAGTACGCTTTATCCTTGCTTACAAAAAGAAGATGATTCTTTTTATAAAAAGCATCAAGATTTATATGAAATGGGTAAAATTGATTATTTGGGTAATGATGATTTGATTTATTCACCTGATATTGTTGTTTTCAAAAGTGATGAAAGTGCACCTAAATTGCTTGAAGAGAGTGAGTGGTTTAAAGTTGATGTCATTACTTCAGCTGCACCTGTTATTTATTATTATATACCAAATAATTATGATGAAATTATTTATTCTAGATTAGAAAAAGTATTTGAAGTTGCAAAGAAAGAAAATGTGGATGTATTAATTTTAGGTGCATGGGGTTGTGGTGCTTTTCATAATCCACCAGAAAGAGTTGCAAAAATATTTAAGAAATTATTAAAAGAATATTATTTTGAAACTGTTGAATTTGCTGTATTTTGTAGAGATGGTGGAATATTTGAAAATTATAATATATTTAAAAATGTTATATTAAATGAATCTTAAGATTAATATTTTTAATTATAATTATATTAATTATTTTATTTATTTTTAAAATTCGCTTGATAGAATGTCCTTATAAAAAAAAGGAGAAAAAAATGAAGAAGAAAATATTATTTATAATTTTATTATTAATGTTTATATTTGTTGGTTGTAGTACTGATACTGATACAAGTAGTGAAAAAGATGATGTTAGTGGTAATACAAATGATGTTAATATTAAAGAAGATGAAGTTAGTACTGGTTTTTCTTTAGTTGATGATAAAGGTAATACATATACAGCTAATAATAATGTATATGTGATTAATAGTGGTGGGGTTTATATTGCAAGTGGTAAATTAGAAGAATATCAAATTTATGTTAATGCAAGTAATGAAGATGTTGAACTTGATTTAGAGGGTGTATCTATTACTAATAGTAGTGTAGCTCCAATTTTTGTTAATGATTGTGATACATTTGAACTAAAAGTAAAAAAAGATACAACTAATTATATTTATGATACAAGAAGTACTGATTATTCAGAAAGTTCTGATGACACAATTGCTACAGCAGCAATTTATGTTAGAAATGGTAATTTAAAAATAACAGGTAAAGGTACTTTATCTGTTACTAGTAATTATAATAATGGTATTCATGGTAAAGATAATGTTACGATTAAGAATTGTACCATTTTAATTAAAGCTATGAATAATGGTATTAAAGGAAATGATAAAGTTACAATTGAAGGTGACCCTACAATTGGAATTGTAGCTGGTAATAATGGAATTAGAACATCTAATTCAGATGAAGGATCACAAGCTCAACATGGTTATATTTATATTTATGGTGGTACTATCACTATCAATTCATATGGTGATGGTATTGATGCTGCTTATGCAGTTGTGATTAATTCTTCAACTGACAGTGAGGGTAATAATTATTCACCAATTATTGATATTTATACTAATAAATATTCTTCATATACAAAAGTGTCTAGTGAAGCATCTGATACTGGTTTAATTGAATTAGGTGGAGGACCTGGAGGTTTTTCTGGAGGCGGAGGATTCTCTGGTGGGGGCTTTAGTGGCGGCTCATCAGCAGAAAAAGCTGATGATTCAGCCAAAGGAATTAAAGCTAATGAAAGTATAGATATTTTAGGTGGTAAGATATTTATTTATAGTTATGATGATGGAATCCATACTAATAATGATACATTAGATACAGGAACAAAAGCTAATGCAAATATTAATATTAGTGGTGGTGATATTACAATTAAAGCAAGTGATGATGGTATTCATGCTGATGGTACTCTTAATATTAAAGGTGGTACTATATTAATAAATGAATCCCATGAAGGAATTGAAGCTAAAATAATTAATATTAGTGATGGAGAAACAACAGTATATGGTGATGATGATGGTGTTAATGCAAGTAATCAAATCAATATAAGTGGTGGTAAACTTGATGTTACAGTTTCACCAAATGGTGATACTGATGGTATTGATTCGAATGGAACAATTACTATTTCAGGTGGTACAATCATTACAAGAGGACCTAACAGTGAAATGGCAGCACCAATTGATGCAGATGGAACAATGAAAATGACTGGAGGTATCTTAATTGTTATTGGTTATGCTCCTAGATCATTACAAACTAGTCTAACAAAGACAACTAGTTCTAATGGTTTATCTAGTGGAAGTCATACAGTTACAATTGGTTCTAATGTTATTAGTTTTACTAATCTTTCAACATATAGTGGTTCTTGCACAGTCTATGCAAGCGGAAGTGCAACTGTAAAATAAATATTTTTAAGATCAGCATTCATGCTGGTCTTTTTTTCGTATAATAAAACTGAGAGTTTTTTCTTTCAGTTTTTTATTTCTAATATTATGATATAATAGTAGTAGTGGAAAGTTATTTAATACTTGAGGCACTAATGTGACTTCGCAAAAATCGTATACAGCTCTCGA
>JAFSVH010000062.1 GCA_017450215.1 Bacilli bacterium
CCACTAGCCCAGCCATCCATATCACAGTCTATTTTAATAAATATCCTTTTACCATTATGAATTACCCCATGAAATACTTTAAGAGCTTCTTCCATATTCTTCATTTCAAATGGACTATGTAAACATTTTTTAGTTGGTTTAAGGAACAAAGATATTTCTTCCTCTTGAACTCCACAATCAATAAGTAATGTACTTAAAAAGTCTAATTCGTTACTAAAATCATTTTTATGTTTAACTACCCAATTTAATTTATCATTCATCGTCTTACCTTTACCCATTTAGTTGAATCTTTTAATAATAATTCTAACGTATCTTTTCCTCTGTCAAACGGTGAATCTTTGTGTCCTAAATATCCATGTGCATCTTGAATAATATAAACATTAAATAATGAATTTAATCTTAAAGCTAAAGTTTCTAATCTTTTTTGATAATTTAAATAATTCTTATATGTTTGTTCATCTTTTTTATATTCCTCTTCTTTTAATATATCATAGTCTTTATCAAATCCTAAATAAACTATTCTTACTCCTAGTTCACTTAATAATGTCATTTGTTGCCTAGATACATTAAATCCACAAGTTGCTACAGTATAACTTTCATTACCATAATATGTATCAGATAAAAGTACACTCTTTTCACCCTCTACTATTATTGCTCGTCTATATCTTCTTAAAGCATCTTGATTCTCATAAATTCCATATAAATTTAAACCTAAAGAATGTTCAAAAGATTTCCCTGAAATATACTCAGGCATATATTTATTGTCAGCATCTTCTGGTTTTAAACTCCTACGCCTAATGCCTATTAAATTACCATTTATATCATAATGAGGTATAATAATATGTTTTTGATATTCATACCAACGGATACCAAATTTTTGCATTGATTCAATGCTTATACCTTCATTCATCCAACCAGTATAAAAAGTATTTTCATCAAAATAATTAAGAATATTAGCATCATAAATTTTATTCTCAACAACAGAAAACTTTAAATTTTTTCTACGTTTAATAGATTCTATTACTTTACTTTCATTATTCCTAATTTTTTGTTCTCTACTTTCACCTATTCCATACCGATTTGCTTTAAAATTATATCCTATTTTTTCTCCAACATATTTTAAGCATTCATAAAATTCACCATCTGAAAATCCACGAATCTTTTTTATAAATTCAAAAAAAGGCATTCGCCCACAATTAGTATAGCAATAAAAATCCTTAGATTTAGTAAAATAACAAAGTTTATGACTATCTCCACCATGACATATAGTTCTAAACCATAAACACTCTTGATTTGTTTTTAAATCAATACTTTTATCATATAATGGAGAACCATTTTCATCCATAATTTCAATTACTAAATCATTAGTAACTGCATTTAATAAATCATTCGCATCTATCATAATTAATAATCAAAATCATCATCTTCATCATCTACAATTCCACTTGCAATTTGTTTATCTACTTCATCTATTAAATCACTACCTAAAGTGCTATTCTTTGCTAATAATAACTTCTGTTCTTCTTTTTGCTTTAATTCTTCTTTTTCTTCTTTATTTAGACTAGCTAAATAACTTTTATAACTATCATCATAAGTAGATACACTAATTCTACCATCTTCTGTAACACAAACGGTACTTTTCTTAATTGGAAGAATAGCATAATCATAATCTGTGGTGTACATATCATGCACTCTCATAGTTGCATAATCAATATAAAGCCAAATTTTAACTTGATTATATTGACCACCACGATTTTTATATACTGCCATACAAACATTAGGTTTCTTTTTCCCAGCCATTACAGGACTCTTCAAAATCTTATCCATTTTTTTATATTCCTGTTCTGTAGGACGAGAGACAATTGCTGCAACATCAGCTTTCCTTCAATACCCTCGGTTTCCCGATATTTATTAGGGGAGTAGACTATACCTTTATCCTTTTTAGGATACCTATTGGTAGTCGTTGCGACCTTACCCTTATTAGGGTCTATGTCTCAGGATTACCCAATCTTTAATCTTGTTACCATACTGTTGTGATTAGCAACACCACATTTCTTTTTCAATAATGCTTGGTAATTAAAGCTCTAAGGGCTTCCCCTGATATTCTAGGTAGACATATATTATTACTAATATACGAGACTATAATGTTTTTATATAATACATTTTAAAAATTGTTGATATTTTCTATTTAAATAAATTGTAGCATCTTTGTATAATGGGAATATTTTCTCTTGTAATTGATATTTTCCTCCAAAAGATAAATAATAAATATTTTTATTTTCATCCTTTCGAGTATCTTTCTTGGGAGAAGGTTTGATTTGGAAATAATTTTTTATACCAGTTAAAAATTCTAAAGTTCCATAAAAGCATACAGATTTTCCAGTTTTACCTAATAAAAAGCTTCCATCTCCATCTAAATAACCTCTAATGAAATCCTTTTGAAATAAAAAAGGAACTTGTTTTTCAGTAGGATAAGTTAATATAAGAGATTTTTTATATAAACATCCTTTTTCTATTAAATCCTCTACCATTTTTTTGCTATAAATATTTAATAAACAAAATTGAGTTTCTATACCAAAAGAATTTTGAGAACCTATAATTAAATCTTTATTATAGCATAAATCTTGTTTTAATTTTTCTAACAATTCAATATTTTCTTTATCATTGCGTAATCTAATAGAAACTGTATTTTTATAAACGCAACCATCTGCATATAAAAAACCTAACCAATATGCTTTATGTTCATCATCAATATTCTCAAAATAATTTTCATTTAATGTAAATTTATGTTTCCCTTTATTTGTAAAATCTCTATGCTTACCTTGTTCTCTTAAAAAACGTAAAATTGCATCAGCATGTGGTATATTTAAATTCTCAGCAATTTTCCTATAACCAAACCCTAAATTATATTGCTTTAAAATATTCTCTTTTTCATCATTGTTAAATTCAATTTTTTTCATACATCACCTTCTTTTATTTTTAAAAATTAATTATATAAAAACATTGTTTGTTAATCTATAATAGCTCTCGAACCACGAACAATAGTTTGGTCACGATTCTGAATGTTCTTAAAATCGCCTGAAACCTGAGTCCATGTATCAATACTTATATCAAATTTTCTTGTTAAATCTTTTAATTTAGCACTTAAATTTCCTAAAACTTGGTCTTCACGAATTGCCATTTTACTGCTGGCATTCCTTTGATATTCATTAAGCAAAGAAGAAGTAGTATGAATATAATCTAAAAACACAGCAGTAACACCATGTAATGTAACATGTTGCTCAATAACATGCTCTAATGTAGCTATATCATAATCAGGAATATACTCTAAATAAATACCACGTTTAGCATTATCATGAGTATCAGTTAAATAAGCAATAGCTTGGTCTACTCGTTCTTCTTCTCCCTCTTCATAAGTATTCATTAAAATATGA
>JAFSVH010000063.1 GCA_017450215.1 Bacilli bacterium
AATAACGTGAAGGTATAGGTAGTCTATTAGTTATTGCTCTATATGTATCTTCACTAATATACACACCATAATAATCTATGTCTTCACATTTCTTTATACCTAAATCTATATAAAAATCGCTTTTTTTTGCAACGAAATTTCCAATATCTACACATGGATAATATCCACCATTTACCAAATTGTTTTCAGCTAATAAATCATCTACTTCATCGACAGTATTACACTTATAATATGCATATATATCAAAAACATTTTCACACATAGGATGATAAGGAGAGCTAAAATTTGGACTAGTTTTATACGGATTATTATCTAATAATTTTTCAATAAAATCTATATCACTTTGCCTAGTACAAGAAGATAGACTAATAGAAACAATTATTAATAATACTAATATAATTATTTTTTTAATCTTTTTCATATTTTAACTCCTAATAATAATATTTATAGTTATATTAACCGTTATTGTATTACCATTTGACATATAATACAAACCACTTAAAGAAAAACTACCCAAACCATTTACTGTAACAATTGCATAATCATCAATGTCTACATCAAAATTATTATATCCACTTGGAATTGTAAGGGTCCAACTATACAATGAATAATAAGGATATGGGCACATAAATTTTTCTAATTCAAGTCTAAACACTCCATTATCTGTATTTTCTAAATAATCAACATCGTAAGGATCATTATTTACAATCGTATTATTCACATAATAATCAGTAATAATAGTCATTTCTTTCACAAAACAAATACTACAATCAAATGCATAAACAGCCATAATTTTAACTGTACCAACGCTAATTCCTCTAACTGTTCCATAATTAGTAACAGTTGCAACTAATGGATTACTAGAATACCAATAATAATGTAAACGCGAATTATCTGTCATCACATCACTATCAATATAAAGTAATCTAGTAAAACCTACAGTAATATAATTACATCTAAAACTTCTATTCTTTAATTCTTCTTCCGCTTCAACAATCCCAATTTGGCTTCCATATAAGGTGGAAGCATGTGGATCACTAATCAAAACACTAGAACCATATAAAGAAATTTCCCTAAAAAGACTAGATTCTAATGCACCATTTTTATTTCCAAAACAGCCTATATAATAAACACCCTGAGGCAAATCAATATAGTCATCGTCATAATCATTACTACTATTAAAATTGTAATAATAAATAGGATTAAAAGTGCATTCATTATTATTACTTCCTTCAACATATTTTTTTTCAAACAATACAAACAATATATTGTCTGCTGATGATCCTGAATAAAAAGCATATAAATGTACTTGACAAGCTTGATTAATCACAATTTCCTTAAAATTATCTCCATTAGATGCAGTAAAATAATTATACATATAATATTCATCATCTTCTGGATAACTAAACATATTTAAACTGCTTGATTGAAGCTGACTAACTGACAAACTCAAAGATGAATAATCATTAACAGCACTTGATATAACACAATAATAATATCCTTTAGTTGGAAGGCTAATTATTATATTATTTTCATTAGCTTTGTTAGTAGCATTTTCACTAAGCGTACCGTTAATAGTATTAATATCATATTTATGAAGATATGAAGTTAAAGTACTATCACTATATAAAGCTATCATTCCAGCAGGATATGACATTACTTGATTATTATTTCTTTGACCATTTAATTCTATTTTGAACATTCCTGGACCATAATTATTATTTATCTTAATAATTTTATGGTAATAACCACCATCACTATCATCATAATGATAATGTAATGATGAACAATTAATACTCGAACCTATGTTTACAACATTTTCTTCTGGATAATATGCACGATAAGTAAACAATACTTCATCTTGTGATGAAGAATCAATATGCTCAATTTTAAGATAATAAGTATTAGGATTTAAATAATGAGAGAAAATATTTTCGTAACTACCGTTAACAAGAACATTTGTTATACTATATCCCACATTAACGTCATTAGAATTCACTAATGATATTCTTGTTTCACTTAGCGATGAAGTCTTAAAATAAAAAGATTTAGTACAATCAATATCAACTTCATATAAATAACTATCATTAACATCAAATGTTAATTCTTCAGTTATATTATTACTTACACAGTCTAAAGAAATCTCATCATAAATAGAACCATCCGAACAATAATCACAACCAGAACATTTATAAACACCTGGGGCAACAAGAATTGAAAAATCATGTTCTTCAGTTAGATAATATTCTAAATTATTAACATCATTATATAAAAGGTGATTATCAGAATCATATATAATTCCAGTATCAACATAATTTTGAATTACATTATTTTCAAATGGAGCTACATACCTACAAAACTTACATTTATAATAATCAGTATTATCATAACTTGCAACTGGAATCATATATTCGTCTAAAGAAGTTGGTAAACTTTCAAAATTGTGTTCACAATTATGATATTGTAAATAATCATATCCATTTAATTCATCAACATATTTAACACAATTACATAAAGAACATATTAATTTATATTCATTATTAATTTTACCTTCATACAACCATAAATGATCATTATTATCGTGAAGGCCTCTTGTAATTGAAACTCCTGCAATATCTTTATATGTAATATTGTTTTGCCTTGGAGCCCCATAGCCCATCAATATTTCATCATGATGGTATTCGCCGCTTTCTATTGCATCAATATCAAATAGCCCCAAGACATGCCCAAATTCATGTGAGCCCACTCGTTCTATATTTGTTTCACCCGAACTATTAAGATTATACAAATTCACTTCCATATAAAAACTCGAATAATGATCATGATGGACTCCATTAAATATTTGTTCATCTTCAGTTATTGCTGAATTACAATGACTTGTAGATGCGTTAATTGAATTTTCAATCCATGTAGGATAAATATATAATGAAATTGTTACATTTTGTTGCTCTGCTTGCGATAGATTATCATAATTAACTATATTTATTATTTTTTGTTTCGTGTAAACATTATTTCCAAGATGTTGATAATAATAAACATTATTCCATTTTTTAATTCCATCTTCAAAATTACTACGAATGAACTCTCCTTTTTCTCCTCCAACAACAGTTGACCATGTAATTGTATTATCATCTTTCCCATTATTTTGAAATTGATAGTATACAGTCTCAATATCATTATCAATATGATACATACGATATCCATAATTAGTAGGTTTAACTATTTCATACCATTTTTCACCATATCTATCGCCATTATTATAATTATCGATACCCTCTAATGGTCCAATACAATCATCATATTCAATATCATCATAACCAGTAATTCCTAAGTTTGTGTCATGTGCAAACACTTCAAATTTCATAAACAATAATAAACTACAAATAGCAACAAAAATTAGTAGAGTCTTTTTCATAACATCCCTCCCAAAATATAAAAAAACAAGAAAACAACAAAAAACTCAATCGTCTAGCATCATTATATCATCACGTGAAAGCATTTTCAAGCATTACTTTGCTTTTTATTTTTTCTTTTCTATATATAAATATATATACATATATAACAATTTAAACCTGCAAAATGTCACAAAAAAATTTATTTTTTTATTTTTTCGTTTACACTTCACTTTTTAACAATAATAGAGTTACTCAAATAAAAAAGATGATAAATGTTACTTCATTTATCATCAATTTAATATACACAATAATTAAATCTTATAATTATATTTTTTTAAGCATTTTGTTCTTCACTACTTTTTTCTTCTTCCTTTATAGAAGTAGGAGCTGAAGGTTTATAATTCTTTGGAACATGAAGATCACGAATTCTACTTTCTTCTCTTCTTTGTCTTTCTTTTTCTTGGAGTCTTAGATTTAACATCTTCTTTTCATATTCTTCATTCATCTTCGCTTTAATCCATTCAGTAGTATTATCTTTAACTTCATCTGGATTATTGCAAAGCACTTTTATAAATCTATTACCAGTCTTGAGATTAGTAATATCTTTAATTTCATAGATAATATATCCATATGGATTATCTTTAGGAGATGTAAATATCTTCTTAATTTCCATATTAATAATATCTTCTGGTGCAATTGAATGATAATATCTTCTCCAATAAACCTTAAATTTCTTTATTTTTGTATCGTAAATAATAACGTTATATGGAGTCCTTGAATTTCTAATTAACAGGAAGAATAATGGACCCATCAATACCATGTCAACAAATATAACCGATACTACAATAGCACCACGATAAGCATGATAATATATTTCATTAAATCCCCAAACAATCATACCAACTGAAACAAATACAATTAGACCAATAACAGCAAAGAACAATAACAAATTATAGTCATGTTTAATACCTACTGATCTTTCATGTATTTTAATCATGTTCTTCTTTCTTTTTGTGTTTTTATAAATTACCGGCATTTAAAAACCTCCATTAATGCTATTTTATACATTCATTTTACCAATTATCAATATTTTAATCAAGAATAAATTTTAATAAGTCATAATCTTTTCTTATAATTGCTAACATCTAGCGAATTATAAAAATCTTTTTTCGAACAGCCTGCTCTACCACCACCTGCACATGCACAAGCACAGGCGCAAGCACAAGATGAAGTTCCACCATGGGAAGCAGTACTATGGCTTGTTGGGATTAGCCTATCACCATAGCTATTTCTTCCTGGATTAATGTAAAAATAGGTATTTCCAAAATAAGTTCTTCTAGGTGCTATAAAACCACGATTATATTCATATTCATTTTCTTTTCTTTGATGGATAATACCTAATATAATAATACCACCAAAAAAACTAGCAACAATTATAAATACTATTATAGGAAGAAATTTAGAGCTTGACGAAGCAGTGTAGGTTTTACCTTTATCAATATTTGGAAAATTTGATGAAAGATAATAAAAATTAAATTCAACTTTTTCTCTATAATTTAATTGTGTTTCATATGTTTTATATCCATCAATTACAAGTCCATTAAGCTTTGTATTAACATTTAATACATTATCATCTTTCCATCTTAATACAAATTTAGATACTTCAATTTCATCAAACCAACCTGGAACATAATAAAATCTACATGTCTCATTTTCTTCATCAATATTTTCTAAATAGAACATATAAGCTTGATGAAAAGAAAAACTAAATTTCACAACCTCACCAGCATAATAATTCTTCTTAAAATAAATCTCTAAATAAGCTCCACCTTCATTACTATATTTAATATAGTCAATATTATCACTTAATGCTTTATAATCATCACAATGATAATTAGGTACACCAATTCTAACCCAAGATAGTGGGCCTTCACTACTACTATCTAATACCTTCCATTCAATGTACATCTTAATATCTAAAGTAGCATCATCTCTTGTATCTACTGTAATATCATATAAATTGATAATATCTAAAGGAGTGAATGCTTTTATTTTAGATAAAGATAAAAATGATAAGCATAATAATAAAATTAAGATAAGACTAAAAAACTTTATACTTTTTCTAATAATCATTTTTGTCTACCATATTTAATTCATCTAATGAATCTGATATATCAGATTCATTTGAATCCATATTTTTAGTCATTAAGGGGCATTTATAATCAACATTACAACTATTATGTCTTATCTTTTTAGTTTTCTTATTATTCCAAATCTTCTTCCAATCAAGTTCTAAAATATTACCTAAAGGTTCATCGCTTAACCAACTTTGGCAAGGCACACAATCACCATTAGGTGCTATAGCCATATTAGATAAAGCTGCACCACATGAAGGTATGTTAATTTTTAGTGAACTTAAGATTTTTTCATCAATCCAACCAGGACTTGTGAATTGAATATCGCATTCATTTTCTCTTGCATAAGCTAATGCTTTTATTAATTCATCTAATAATTCATTAGATGCTAATCTATTTTCCCTACTTCTTGATTTAACTGCATTACCACTAATAATTAACCCAGAACAAGTGAAATAAGATATTCCTAATTCTTCATGGCAATATTTAACTAATTTTACATAATCCTTATTCAAAGTACATAATGGAGTATTAATACTAACATTAAGCTTATTCTTAATAGCATTCTTAATTCCTTCTATTGTATCTTTAAAATGTGAAGTACCAACTAAAATATTGTGAATTGCTTCATCAGATGAATATAAAGTGATTTGTACACTATCTAAGCTAGCTTCATATAATTCTTTGCATAATGAATCATTTAGTAATACACCATTAGTATTAAGTCTTGTAATAAACCATTCACTTTTCTTCACTAACTCAACTAAATCATCTCTCAATGTAGGTTCACCACCTGTAAAAGTGATTTGAGGAATTCTAGCTTCTTTTAGTTTTTCAATTATTCTAATCCATTCTTCAGTTGATAATTCTTTAGTGTTAGCTTCCGTTTGACTCCCTGCATAGCAATGAATACATCTTTGATTACAATTAAAGCTTCCATCTTTTTTCATTGATGAAATCATCAAATCCATTCTATGTGGACTAGACATATATCGAGCATAATCTTTTAATCTCATAAAAGCTATGCCACCCACTGTATCGCCTTTACAAATAGCTATGAACGTACTGATTATCTCCTTCATATCGCGTACTACCATAGCATCTTTCGTGTTTTTACCAAACACTTCAACAATCTTCCCACTAACTTTTTTAATGATGTCCTCTATTCCTACATCATTAATAACATTACCATCTTTAGTTGCTTCATTGATAAATTCTCTTAAAAGAATCGCCCAAGAAAAGCCAATTGGCAAAATATAACTACCGTTAAGCAAAACAATCCAAGCAATATTAGGTTTAATTCTTTTAGGTGGAATCAAATGAATTCTTACTACTCCAGGCCCTTTAGGATCTAAAGTAATATGACTTATTCCATCAATTTCTTTAATATATTTTCTTAATTTTTCATTCATAAAAAAACACTTAATATTTATATAATAATTATATTTATATCTTATATAAATATCTCTTTCTTCTCACAAAATAGCATAAATAATCAAAGCCTTCTTCTTTGATTATTTGTTTATAATAATCAAAATTTGATTCATATCTTTTTAATTCATGAGCATCACTAGATAGTGTTAATAATTTACCACCACATTTTTTATATAAACGAAGCAAATAACGCACATGTTCATCATCATTAATTGCTTCTTGCACCTTAGTATTAATTTCTAATGCTTTATCTTTTTCAATTAATGATTTAAATATTCTAATTAAATAATCTTCATATTTATCAATTTTCACATCATTATTATTCATTTTAATGGTCTTAAATGCATAATCAATATGACAAAGGCAATCAAAATCCATCTCATTAATAGCATCAAGCTCCATATTAAAATAAATCTTCATGATTTCATCAAGTCCATATTTCTCATAATTATCATAGAAATAGAAATCTACATCTTTGTAATCATGAACACTTAAATTGATTAAATCAAAATCATTATCATTAAGTATTTTATTAATTCTATCTTGATAATCTAAATTATCTTTAGTTTTATATCCAACTTCAATTCCAAGTAATAATTCAATATCATTATCTTTATATTTTGTCTTCTTTAAGAAATCTAAATATTTCCTTTGTTCTTTATAATCAGCAATCCAATCAATATGTGAATCATTGATGTTAAAATCAAGATGATCAGTTGTAATATAATATTTGCAACCTAATTCAATTGCCTTATCAATATAAAAAGATAATTCTTGCTTTGAATCACTCGAAAAAGATGAATGGACATGCTGATCATGTAAAGCAAAATCCATTATAAACACCTTTCTTAAATTAAATTAAATGGAGAACCAGCTAAATTGAATATTTTATCTTTTGCTTCTTCTAAAAGTTCAATATAATCTATGTCAAATTCTTCTCTAATCATTTCAAATTCTGCATCAATTCCAGGACCACAACTTGAAGATACAAGTCCATTAATATATTTAACTAAATAATATCTTTCACCATGCTTATTATTCTTATATTTACAAATATAAGCATGATATAAATTCATTTCAACAAGTGGCTTCATAGCACTATAATATTTACTCATATCTAAATATTTATTAAAGATTGCTTCTTTATGTTCTAATGTAAGAATATTTTTTGAAGAAAAATCTTTAGATAAAATAGTTCTCAAATACATTGAAAGCATAATAAATGAATAAATAGGATTCATACAAAAATCATGCTCTAATACATATTTATATAATTTCATATCATCAATCATTGTAGTTTTAATTCTATAGCACTCAATCATGATGAATATTTTATATACATTAACATCTTCAATCTTATAAGCATCACTTAATATCTTCATCAATAATTTAGTATAACTATTTAAAGATATCTCTTTTCTTAAATAATTATATTTATATAAATGCATATCAATAAATCTATTGATTAAAGGATTATCATCACGATAACCATCAAATTTAGGAATCAAATCTTTAATCAAATCTAATCTATTCCGGTAAATATTATAAACTAATGATAGAGTTCCAGGATCCTTTGATCTCTTCTGAGAATATGTTAAAATGATGAGTTCAAACAAAGAAACATTAAGTCGTTTCATCAATGTCTCTAAAGTATTGAATTTCATTGAATTCATTTCTTGCATATGTCTGTAATATGACCTAGGAGAAATAACACCAGCACACAATTCTTCAATCGTGATTTTCCGTTTCTTCCTTATTTTTTCTATTTCTTCTAAAAAATTAATATTATTAGACATAGCTAGACCTCCTTGTTAGTCTAGTTCTAATAAATTTATCATTCTTTAATAATTCATAATATAATTCAATATCTTCTTTATATAAATCATATTTTCTTCCTGCCATAAATAATTCATTAGAATTAGAAATAATACTAGAAACATAATCAAAGATTATTGATTTATTAACAATACCTCTTCTTTTTATATAATGATATAACAATTCACACATCATAACATTATATGGCGAAAGTTGAATCTTATCATGAAATTCTATAACTTTTAAATAATATTCTCTAATTATAGCCATATCTTCTCTATTAATATTCTTTCTCATTATAAAGCAATATAAAATAGCATAATATACTAAATAATTAATAACTGAATTACGTATACCAATCACCATATGTTCTTTATCATTAATTAAAGAAATAATCTTCTTGCCAATCATCTCAAGTTCGGTATCATTACATATTTTTAAATATATGATTAAAGATATAATATCTTCTGAATAGAGAAAACCACCTTTTCCAAATTCACTTAATTTAATAATACCTGATAAAACTACTTTACAAGCATCTAAACTAATTTTATTATTTTGATAATCTAAATATGTTTTAGATACAAGGAAATCTTTTCTTTTAGATATTGTATTATTTCTAACAGCAGAACCATCAAAATTATTAAATTCATCTTTTAATTTTTCATAATAATAATTGGCTTTATTAAAATTATTAAACAAAGTACAAATAACACAATTCTCAAAATCAATATTTTCTAATCTTTCAATAGAATTAGCATACATGCAAAAATCTTCAAAAGGAGTACCAAGATTATCTAACATACCAAGTAAATTATCTATGCTAATATCTAATTCACTATTAACTAATCTATTATAATTTCTAGGAGACATAACACCATTAGTCATTTTAGTTATAGATATATGTTTAGAAATTCTCAATTGTTCTAAAATACGTATAACGTCATTATTTGTAATCATAATCTTTTTTTCCTTTTTAGATTTTTAAATTATTATTGTTTTATATCTTGTTTCTCTGTTTTTTGTTTACCTTGTGTTTTTTCTTTTTTAAAAGCATTAGAATTATAGTGATGCTTTCGTGTATTATTCACATAATTCTTATTATTAAATGCTTTATTGGGATTTGCATTTTTATTAATATTTTCTTCATTATTATTCTTTCCACTAGCAATATCATAAATAGTATTTGTAATATAGAATACTTTCTCTGCAGCGTACATTTCAAAAGCTTCATCAATAAAAATATTATTTTTAATAATATCTTCAGCAACCTTTAAATCACCTTCAATATTATATCCTTCCCTAGATTCTTTTGATGCATTAGCATAATTCGTATTATGTAATCGCATTAATTTAGCTCTTAACACTCTTAATTTCATCACACGATGCTTAACAATCATTATATTCTTTTGCTCTAATTCATTCATTACTTTTATGTCGTCATCAATAAGCTTTATAGCCTCATTAATGATACTTTCTTTTTCACTAAAATTATACTTTTTAAAATTTAAAGCCAAAATATTATGATATATTTTATTAGTATCATAACCTAGACGCATTTCATAATAGAAACCTTTTCTTTGAGAATTTTTAAAATAATAATCTTTAAATTCCTTCTCATCTAATAATTTATAACCTTTATTCATATATTCTAAAGATTCTTTATTATCATTTCTAAATGTATAAAAAGTCGTAGATAAATGTCTATATGCTCTTATTATCAACATCTTAGCACTATAAATATCATCTAATTTTTTAGGATCAATTGCTTTAATCTTTTTATTAAGAAGGTTTATTCCTTCTTTGATCTTTTCTTCTCCTTTTTTATATTTATATTTCATAATATAACTATAACCGATTAAATCAATATATCCTTTTATTACATCATCTAAATTATCTGAATATTTAACTACAAATTCACCTAATTTAATTCTTGTATCATAATTTTCAAAATGAAGTAAAGATCTTTCCATACTCATTATTTCTTTACATAATTGTTGACTAGCTTTATAGCAAATTTCTTTTTTATGTTCACTATTTTTTTCTTTAGAAAAATCTTTATTAGTTTTTTTAATTATCTTATTAATGGCTATACTTTCAGCATGCTTCTTAATTGCAAAACTCTTATTGATATGTTCATTATCAACTTCTTTCTTGTTTTCTTCCTTTTTTACATCCTCAAAACCACTAGCATCTTTTACTATATCATCAATAATATCATCTAAAACATTAAGAGCACTTTTATTATTTATTTTCTCAATTTGTTTAGACATTTTTTTAACTAGTTTCCTTAATTTTCTAAAGTACAAAAATGAAGCAGTAATAATCCTAGTTCCTCTAGTTCTTTTATTAATTATTATCCACCTAACTATAGTATATATAGCTATGAGAGCAATTAACAAAGCAAATATATAAGTTAAAACCTTAGTTTCCTGCTTGACAAAGGCAGCTGCAATACCTAAAATCGATGCAACAATTGTTGGTAATTTTTCAATTATACTTTTCCAATTCACATTCACAATCAATACTCACTTTCTTCGTATGACTTAATTAAATTAACAATATCAATTTTTCTATTATTTTCAAGCACACGAATCCTTTTATTTTTCAATTCATCACTAGATGTAGCTACAATATAACCTCTACCAGTATTTTGAATCATAGGATAATCATTCATAGAATCACCTACACCTATACTAGCACGATAATATTTACCCATAAGTTCACTAATTCTCACAACACTCTTTCCTTTGTGTTGATCATGTCTTAATATTTCATAACATTGATATGCTGTTCTAACAGTAATTAAACCATCATATTTAGAAACAATATTCTCAACTTTATCTTCTAATTCTTTTTGCTTTTCACTTCCATCATCATTAATGAATAATAAGATCTTTACTACTCTATTAAAATCTACTTCTTTAAAGCTATCATCTAAGAATAATTCATTGTATTTTTCAAGCATTCCTCTACTATAATCATCAAGTGGAACTACTAGCTTAATACAATCTTCGTAATAAGCAATATAAACACAATCAATACCCTTTAAATCATCAAGAATACCTTTACTAACATTACCTAATTTATTAAGTAATTCATATTTACCATCTTTACATATTACTGATCCATTAAGACAAGAATAATAATTATTTTGTAAACCTAATTCTTCAATTACATTTTCAATAGATTTAGCTACCTTACCAGTAGAAAGAATAATATTCTCTTTATTAGGTAAATTCTTAATATATTTAATCTTCTCTTTACTTAATTTACCATAATCAGTCAATGTATTATCTACATCAATAAAATAAAGTGGTCTATGCTTATAAATAAGATAATGAGTAAAATCACTATCAATTTGTCTAAAATATGCATAATGCTCTGTGATATATGCATCACTGCCTACTAAATCTTGTACTCTACAATTATTACCTTCATTGTCAATATGCGAATAAATATATTGCAAAATGAATTTTGTAAATTCAAAAGCACCAATAGATTCAATAGTAGTTTCAAGTCTATTTTTATCTCTTAAAACATCAAAAAAGCATTCCCATTGTTCTTCTGTATATATATCATCATATTTAGAATAATATTTTAATTCTTTAATTATCTTTGCTCTTCTAATTTTAGTTAATTTAATCATATCTTCACCTATTAATTATTATAATAATTTATTATTTTATAATTTATTATTTTATAATTTATTATTTTATAATTTATTATTTTTCTTTTCAAAATTATATGAACTTCTACACATCTCATCAAGATCTCTTGTACACTTAAAACCAATTTCATCTTCTGCTTTCTTTGGTGATGCATAGCATGTATCAATATCTCCTTCTCTTCTTGGAGCTATTTCATATTTTATTTTCACATTATTTACTCTTTCATATGCTTTCACAATCTCTAATACAGAATAACCATTTCCAGTACCTAGATTATATATATTAAGTCCCTTTAAGTGCTTTAAAGCACATAAATGGCCATAAGCTAAATCACATACATGAATATAATCTCTAACTCCAGTTCCATCAACAGTATCATAATCATTACCAAATACGAATAATTTCTCTCTTTTTCCTGTTGCAACTTGATTAATATATGGCATTAAATTATTAGGGATACCATTAGGTACTTCACCAATCAAGCCAGACTCATGTGCACCAATTGGATTAAAATATCTAAGTAAAGTAATATCCCAGCTACTATCACTCTTATATAAATCTTTTAATATATTTTCAATATATAATTTAGTTTTACCATAAGGATTAGTTGGTTCATTCAATTTAAAACCCTCTTCAATTGGGAATTTATCTTGTTTACCATAAACTGTAGCAGATGATGAAAATATAATCTTTTTCACATCATTTTTCTTCATCACCTTAATTAAATTAAGTGTACTTAATATATTATTATAATAATATTCAATTGGCTTCATTGTGCTTTCTCCAACTGCCTTAAGACCAGCAAAATGAATAACAGCATCAATTTTATTTTCATTAAAGAGTTTATCAACTAATGTTTCATCACATAAGTCATATTGATAAAATTTTACTTTTTTACCTGTTATTTTATATATTTTATCTAAAACATCAATTTTTGAATTAGACAAATTATCAACAATGATAACTTCATAATCATTGTTAAGCATCTCTACAACTGTATGAGATCCAATATATCCAGTACCACCAGTTATTAATACAGCCATTATGTCCTCCATTTATTATAAATCTATATAATATATATATTCATATTTTACCATACATAACTTGATAACACAAATAAAAAAGCAGTGCTAAAGGGGAAACACTGCCTTCTTACTAAAAATAATTTAAATATTCTTAAAAAGCTATATTTATAATATATTTTAAGTAACAAAATTAATAGTAATTAAATAATAAATAATGATTGATAAATAAATTATATAAATCATATATTATTTATTATTATATAAATATTTAGCACTCTCAAGCTTAACACTTAGAGTTAATATTTCACAAGCAACTTTAAGGTCATCTAAAGCTGGGAAAGATGGAGCAATTCTAATATTAGAATTGTCTGGGTCTAAATGATATGGATAAGCTGATCCAGCAGGAGTTAAAGTTAAGCCTAAATCCTTACAATCTTTAACTACGAATGAAGCAACAGGTTCCCTACAATATAAGCTGATGAAATAACCACCATGTGGTTTTGTCCACCATGCTATATCAAGATCACTTAAATTCTTATCAAATTCATCTAATACTAATTCAAATTTAGGTCTTAAGATATTAGCATGTAATTTCATTTGCTTCTTAACACCATCTAAATTCTTAAAGAAACGAACATGACGAAGTTGATTAACTTTGTCAAAACCAATTGTTTCTATTCCCATTTGGTTTTCTATTTCTTCAATATTTCTATCACTTGTAGCAAGTGCTGCAATACCACTACCAGGGAAAGTGATTTTAGATGTTGAAGTGAATTTATATACTAAATCAGGATTTCCAGCTTTTTTACATTCATCTAATATTTCAAGTAAGAAATCTTGATTATCATCATATAAATGATGAACAGAATAAGCATTATCCCAATAAATTCTAAAATCTTTAGCAGCTGGTTTTAAATTAGCAAATCTTTTTACTACTTCTTCACTGTAAGTTGTACCATCTGGATTAGAATATTTAGGTACACACCAAATACCTTTAACCATTTCATCTTTGATTAATTCTTCTACCATATCCATATCAGGTCCATCTGAATTCATTGGAATGTTAATCATTTCAAAACCAAAATATTCAGTGATAGCAAAATGTCTATCATAACCTGGAACTGGACATAACCATTTAACTGGTTTATCTAATTTACACCAAGGTTTTTCTCCTAATACACCATGAGAATAAGATCTAGATATACATTCATACATTACATCAAGAGATGAATTACCATAGATAATAATGTTCTTAGATGGAACTTCAATAATATCACCTAATAATCTCTTACATTCTTCAATTCCACCAAGCACTCCATAATTTCTACAATCTATTCCATCTTCACAATTCAAATCAGCACTTGAATTCAAAACATCCATCATAGCCATTGATAAATCTAATTGTTCTTTGCAAGGTTTACCTCTTGCCATATTTAGTTTCAAATTCATGCTTTTATATTTATCATATTCTTTTTCTAATTTTTCAATTTCAAGATTAAGTTCTTCTTTCGAACATAATTGATATTTTTTCATTATCACAATACCCTTCTTTTAATTATTTACATTATACATTAATTGATTTTTCAAATCAATATAATACTTTTGTTTTGCCAATGAAAACCTTTACTTTCGCAATTTTAAAAATTACAAAATAGAAAAAAGTCGTAAAACATCATAATGTTTTACATCATAATGTTTTACGACCATAATTATCAATTATTCTTTAGGTTCTTCAGTTGAGTCACCATAGATTGCTTGATTAGCAGCATTTAAGCCTTCCATTCTAGCTTTCATATCTCTTTCTTCAGCTGGCTTTTCAGCAACTTTCTTATTAGCTAATAATTCAGATAAGTCTTTCTTTTCGCCATCTTTCTTTTCAGGAGTTTCTGCCTTTTTTGCTGCTTCTTTTTCTTCTAAAGCTTTTTGTTTAGCTTTTTCTTTTTCTTCTAAAGCTCTTTGTTTAGCTTTTTCTTTTTCAACTTTTGCTTTTGCGATTGCTTTAGCTTTTTCAGCTTTTGCTTTTGCAAGTGCCTTTGCTTTTTCTTTCTTAGCAAGTTCTCTTGCTTTTGCTTTTTCAGCTTTTGCTTTTTCTTTAGCTTCTGCATCAACTACATATTTATATGATGTATCAATCAATCCATAAATATCATGAGGTTCAATTCCACCTTTATTAGTCAACTTGAACCATTGTTCACCTTCAGGGCTAGCTGCTTTAACACAGAAATTAGGATATTTATTTAATAATTTGATTGCACTAATTGGCTTACGTTGGAATGTAATTCTATAATCGCTATTAGTTCTTTGGCAAATTGCAACTACAGTGCCATTACGTAAAATCTTAAAGTTATCTTCATCTTTACCATATTTGATTTCAATATCGCTATATTCTTTCTTAGCGTAATCTACAATCTCTTTTGGTGTAGGATATAATTCTACTTGCTTCTTTAAGATCTTAACTTTTTCTTCAGCTGCTAATTGCTTTTCGATTTCAGCACTTTGTTCTAATTCTTGTTCTAAATTAACTTCTTCTTCAGCTTCTTCTTCAGCAGTTGCTTCTTCAGCAGTTTCAACTGTAGTAGTTTCTACTTTTTCTTCTTCAGTTGCTTCAACTTCTTCAACTGCTTCTTCTTCAAAAGCTGCTTCAGCTTTAACTTCTTCAGTTGCTTCTACTATAGTAGTTTCTACTTTTTCTTCTTCAACCTCTTCTTCAGCTTCAGGTTGAGGCTCTGGTTGAACTTCTTGTTGAACTTCTGGTTGAACCTCTGGTTTATATTCTACATAACTAGGTTCTTCCTTATATGCAACTTGCTTATATTGCTCTTGAGGCATACCCAATCTTTGATTTTGTTGTTGTTC
This sequence comes from Bacilli bacterium, assembly GCA_017450215.1. Lineage (GTDB taxonomy): Bacteria > Bacillota_I > Bacilli_A > ML615J-28 > CAG-698 > RGIG3506. The sequence goes on from JAFSVH010000063.1 coordinate 16,332, forward strand.
TTCAAGAACTAATTCTTCTGCTAGTTTTTCTAAGAAATTATTAATTGCATCATTAACTTGTGTAGTATCAATTTTTACAACTAATGGTCCTTGCTTATCAGGTGCAGGTTGTGGTGTTGGTTGTGGATGTGCATATGGATTTGGCATAGGTCCAATTCCACCTCCATCAATCTTATCACGTAGGTCTTGTCTACGTTTTCTTTCCATCATATCCTTTAAAGTAATAGTAAGAACTACTGTAATCATTAATAAAAATGCAATACCAAGCACAATAATAACGATAATTAATCCAGTTTCGCCCATTTTATATCTCCTTTATTATAAATTATTTATTATGCTAGTTCTAATTAAAATCAGTGTATAATCTCCCACTTTAATTTAAATTAAAAACTATTTAATCCATTTTATCATAGCCAGAATAAAAAAGCAATTTCAAAAAACATTTTTTTTAATTACTTCCATCATTATATTTACTAAAATATTCTACCATCCAATCATATACAGGTTTATTGATCCTTTCAATAACCCCATTCATAAGTTCTATTTTCTCATTAATCAATATTAAATCAAGTGCTTGGACATAACGATTATGATAATAATCAATCATATCGTCAATTGATTCCTTCCTATTCTTTAAATCAACTTTAGAAAGTTCTTCAATTGAACCTTCAAGAATCTTATACATATAATATGTATCTCCTGCATATTCATTATAGATAGCAATATAAAAAGCTTGAATGCTATGATTAACATTTACACTTGCAACTATTGTATCTAAGTCTACTTCTTCTTCACTACTATCTAATAATAAATAATCATAATTTGTATATGTTCTTAAATATTTATCAATAAATTCTTCTTTAATATTTGTAAGATTAACTTCCTCTAGCATATCTAATTTTAATGATTTCATGAATTCATATATATCATTAATAACTTTATCAATTTCATCATTATCATTATTCTTTAATGCACGTAAATACTTTACATAATAAGAAACAGGGAAAGTATAACCTTCAGTACTTTGATTATAATATTCATCTAAAAAGAAAGCAAAATGGACTTTAGATGGAACATCTAGAAACCTTCCATCAGCATAAATATTACTAAAATCAATTATATTATTAACATAGAAATGATAACCAAAAGGACTAATTATTGCATCATAAAAATAAACATCTCTTTCAATTTTTCTCTTTTCTAATGCTTCATCTAAATTAGCTTCAATAATCTTTCTAACACCTGCTTCAAATTCTTCAACCATTACATTCGGTTCAATTTCAAGCATCTCACAAACAACTGAATAATTATTCAAGAAATAAGGCTCAAAATCTGCCCCAGTTTCCATATCTAGACCAAAGTAGAATGATAATGCATCTCCAACTTCGCTAAAATTAGCGTTAGAAAACAAATCTGACAATTTAACACAAAAGTCATAAATGTTATAACCTTTTTCTTCTAATTCTTCTTTATTATCATATTGTTCTATTTTCTTAATTATATTAATAATCTTATTATATAATTCTTGTGCTGTTTCTTTATCTTCATCACTCCAATTATCTAAATATGATAATTGTCCTTCCTCTTTTTTACAAATCAATAAATGCCAACCTGAAGCATAAAAATAATTATCAATATCTTTTGCATATCTTATTTTCACATAATCATCATTGATATTATTAAGGTTACATACTTCACTATAGAATTTACTCATTATTTTTTGATATAAGAAATAAATACAAACATCATTAATTCCATTAACTTCATAGCCATAATAATTACCAAATAAACTCTTACAAAAATCTAAGAAATCCATATCTTTATCATAACCATAATTTATATATGCACCATTTAATAGATTGGCTTTCAATTGTTTTAGCTCAGAATAAATACTTTGCTCTTCTTCTTTTGAGCTAGTTGTATCAAAAAAGCATTCTTCATATTTTTTACCATCAAGATAAGCTTCATAATCAAATATATCATTAATCAAATTACCATATCTATCTTTTGCATATATGAATACATAATCAAAAGTAAAACGAGAAACAAAAACACTAGCACTAAAATCTTCTTCATCAATTAAATCTAATGCTTTCTTTCTTCTTGTCCCATTATCAATTTCTCCAATCTCGACTGTATCTGGATCAATTAATTCAGGATCATCTATAGGGTCATCTGGATTATCAATTTCATTATCATTACAAGATACCATAAAAATAGTTAGTAATAATACAACAATGATTATTACAAACTTTTTTAAACTTATTTTATTATTAATATTTTTCATAATTTGCATTTATTCACCTTTTTATTCACTACTTAAAATTATACAATATAAAGACTTAAAACAAAACAATATAATTAAAAAACAATATAGAAATTTATCCATTTTGTATTGATAATATGATATAATCTAATTAGTAAAGAAGGTAACAATTATGCTTTATAACAATTTTAAAGAATGCAAAATATCTAGATTAGGCTTTGGTCTAATGCGACTTCCTGTAAATAGTGATGGTACTATTAATAAGAAAGAAACTGAAAAAATGATTGATTATGCAATCGCACATGGTGTAAATTATTTTGACACTGCTTGGCCATATCATGGTGGAATGAGTGAAATCATCTGCTCTCAAATATTAAATAAATATCCTAGAGATTCCTACTTCCTTGCAACAAAGTTTCCAGGTCATCAAATAATATCTAATATGAATGTACAAGAAATCTTTGAAGAGCAATTAAAGAAATGTAATACAACTTACTTTGATTTCTATCTTCTTCATAATGTTTATGAAGGTTCAATAGATAGATATTTAGATAAAGAATTAAATATTATTCCATATTTAATTGAACAAAAAAAGAAAGGAAGAATAAAGCATTTAGGTTTTTCTAGTCATGGTGATTTAGATATTATAAAAAGAATAATTGATTTATATCCTAATGATTTAGAATTCTGTCAACTTCAAATCAATTATGTTGATTGGACATTACAAAAAGCCAAAGAGAAATATGATTATATCACTTCTTTAGGTTTAGGTGTTTGGGTAATGGAAACAGTAAGAGGCGGTAAGCTTGCAACACTAGATAGTGAATTTAGAGATAAACTAAAAGCAAGAAGAAAAGATGAATCCATTCCTTCTTGGGCTTTAAGATTTATCTTAAAGTTAGAGAATGTGAAAGTAATGTTATCTGGAATGAGTAGTTATGAACAAATGATAGATAATATTAAAACAATGGAAAACGATAAACCTTTGACTGATGAAGAATTTATTTTTTTAATTGAACTTGGTAAAGAATTATCATATGGCATTCCATGTACATCTTGTAAATATTGTACTAGTGGTTGTCCTAAGGGATTAAACATTCCAAGATTATTATCATTTTATAATGATCTAAAATATCAAAAAAATATCATAAATGTATCAATGAAAATTGAAGCACTAGAAAAAGAAAAACAACCTTCTGCCTGTATATCATGTAAAAAATGTACAACCATTTGCCCTCAAAAAATAGACATTCCAAAATATCTTCATCTTTTAGCAGATGAAATAGAAAGAATGCCTAAATGGCTTGATGTGTGTAAGCAAAGAGAGGAAGCAAACAAAAAAGCTAAATTAGATTAAAACATCAGTTCAAAACGAGATTTTTTATTTTAAATTCAAAAACTAAAAAGAAACCCTAAATAATAATTGAATAAAAAAAGCATATGTGCATTTTTCGCACATATGCTTATTTTTCGTTCATATTTATCACAATAATATTTATTAAGTTCATTTTAATTCATTATAAATTCAACCCTCTGACAAAGCCCAAATTCACCATTTATTAAAAAATCATTACGACTTCATCATATATTTATTCTTCTTCAGTTTTAACTTCTTCTTGTCTTGCTTTATCACTATTTATTCTTGAGATTGTGAAAACAAATCTCAAACTGCAAGTAAACAAGAATTCAAGTAGTGCAAAGAATAAAGCCCACCAAATTGTGAACCAGCCTGTAATTAATATGAATATAATATTACATATAAATACTAAACCAGTAGCAATACCAATTCTAGCAATATCATTTAATTTGATTTTAAATAAATCAATTAAATATATTCCAAAAATAAAATATAAACCTATATTTAAGAATTCTAATCCTAATGCATAAAATGAAATATAATATCCATAATCAACAATAGAATTCTCTTTTCCTGGCATTAATAATGTAGCAATATTCATAGATAAAAATACAGTACATATATCAAATATAACAATGCCAATTAATTTCCAATTAATTTTTAATTTCCAATTAATTTTCATATAAGCCTCATATCTTTTTTAAATCTATTTATAACATTATACAATATAAACTTAAAAAATGCAATTTTCTAATAATCTTTAATTATAATAGTTATAATATTAATTTGTACCTTATCTATTATTAATTTCAATTTTGTTTACTTTTAAAACTATTCAATTACTATTTAGTTTATTTTGATGATACTTGTGATATAACAAATAAAAAGTTGAGGTGTTTATTATGAATAATACTTCAAACGTTAGTTTCAGAATTGATTCTGAATTAAAAAAACAAGCTGATGCTTTATTCCAAAACTTAGGCTTAAATATGACTACTGCTTTTAATATATTTCTACGTCAATCAGTTAGAAAAGGAAGAATTCCCTTTGATGTAACTATTAATGTTCCAAATAGTGAAACCATCGAAGCAATGATTGAATCATTAAAATTATTAAGCGATCCAAACACTAAAGCATATAATGTAGAAGATGCATTGAAAGAGTTGAAGGCATAATTATGTATAAAGTTATTTGGTCTAACAAGTTTAATAAAGATTATAAACTAGCTATAAACCATGATTACATTATCTAGGCCTAATAATATTATAATTTATTTATATAAATAAAAGATAATCAATTATAATTGATTATCTTTTTTGTCTTTGCAAAGTGTTTCACAATATATTAACAATTTATTATTTCTTTTAGTGTTAGTTGATTATCTTTATGAGATTTACCATGTTTTTTTACATACAAATTAATCAAATTGATTATTTCTTCATTTGTCATACTATTAAAACATTCTTTCACAAAAGATGCTTGCTTCTTATATTTTCTATTATATTCTTTATAATATTCACTTGGTTTTTTAAATGATTTTACTTTCATATAATCATCATATAGATTTTCATTTAATAGAAATAATATTTCAAATTCTGGTGTAGTTGATATATCATATTTACAATTAATCTTTTCAGGCAAGATTTCTTTTGGTATTTTTAATTTATCTGATAATTTATCGCCAATCCGATAAATATTTACTGTATCACCAATAGGCAACGATTGAATATTTCCAATTAATTGACCTGTTATCTGTCTAGCATGGTAGATTTCTTCCATTAATAATTGTTCTTTATTGAATTTTAAAATACCTCTATCTATTAATACATTAATAAAAGATAGTTCATCAGATCCTTCAGTCATTATTAATACATAATTCACTCGCTAAATTTCTCCTTACTTCTAACACTTGCTTATAATTTAGAGCTGTATTAAAAACATTATTATCAAATTGCTTACTCTTTAATAACTCCGTTCTAACATCATAATCAGAATATAAATTATTTGAAGTTATTTTTCCATTTATTTTGTGAGCAATGAAAATTCCATCTCTTCTACTTAAATAATCTAGTATCTCAATATAATGAGTACTAAACAACAGTTGAGCTCCTTTATTATTTATTTTTGCATCATTGAATAAAAACAATAAATTAAAAACTAAATTTTTTTGGAAACAATTCTCTATTTCATCAACTATAAACACTTTACCATATTTTAATGCATTTATGCACCTAATAAACAATTCAACACCCCTAAATGTACCAGCTGATAATATTGAGACAAGTTCTGAATTAGACATTAATATTTCTTCTTCTCCTGCTCTTTTAAAGTATACATGATCACTATTATCATATTTGATATATTCAATACTATCATCCAATAATTTAATTATTGAAGAAACTAACTTATTATCACAACTATTCAAACTCGTAAAAAAAGTATCTCTAACAATTATTTCACTAAAATTCGTAATATTGTTATTGTTGAAGCAATCAACAATAACATTACTATTTGTTATTTTAGTAATAGCTGATGTGTCATATAATGATAAATCAAATAATTCACTTATATCTTCACCATTACTATATATTAAATTTATGTTACTTACGCCACGAGCTTTATCATATTTTAATTTAAATAATCTTTCTTCTTTGATTGGCGAATATTTATTAACTAAAGATGCTTTATTTAAATCTATTTTTTCTAATGAGAAATAATAATTATATAAATAACTATCAAGATAAAATAAAACTTCAATTTCGATTTCTTCTTTATTAAAATCCCTTGGTATATATTCCCATCTTCCTGTTTGTATAAATATTAATATTTTTAAAAGTAATGATAGAATTGTTGATTTACCAGATGAGTTTCCACCAACGAAAGCAATACTTCTAAATGCATATAATCCTTTATCTATTTCAAACATTTCTTTTTCTTTATCTTCTTGATAAACTCTAGTTCTAGCAGTAAGATCTAATTCAAAATTATCTTCTAATAATTTAAATCCAGTAACTTTTATTTTTAGTAGATTAAGCATTGTGTTTTCCTCCATTTAGTCAATAAGAGTATAACATATTGAAGACATTATGTCAACCACTCAAACATTTTTTTTGTTTTAGTGATTGTGAGATTTGATTTGCAATTATAAAAAAATGGGATTTAGAGCGTTCATTATTATTAACAATAAAATTATTTTCTCTAGCTATTTTTATTACCTCACTTTTTCTATATTTAAACATCCAAGCCTCCTACCTTATCTATTAAAGATCCAAGATATTCATATCCATATAATCCCCATTCCTTTATAAACTTAAGCTTCTTTATTTCAGAATAAGATAAATATCCATAATTTAATACATTAGATTTTTCCTTACAAAAATTAAAAAAAACATTTGTAATATTTAAATCATTTTTAAAATAAGATAAAATGTATCCAACTTTACGATAGAGTAGGTCTTTATCGTAATAATTAAGCATCGCTTTAATCTTATCCTCATTTATATGTTGTACAAGACTTATACATTTTATTAACTCTTCTACATCCATTGATTTACCTAAAAGATTAATTGAATCCACTATCGTGCGTTCAATTGATGTTACTTTTACACCTTGGATATAATCAATTTGATTATTGTTATTAGAAATAAAGCATCGGTATCTATAATCATTATATTCTAATTCAGTAAATCGCTTAGAAGACATAACTTGAACATCATAATAACTTTGATTCTAAAAGCCATAAAATTCAAAAGCACTATGAAGAGAAATAAATGCATCGTTAGTGATATGAGAAGCAATTACGAATCTACTCATTGAATCATCTTTTATAATTGGATCAATTATTGAATATAGATTCTTTTTTATTCTACGTATCTGTCCTATTTTTATTAATCTTGATAGATATTTTTTTGTGTTCTCTTCATTCCCAATTAATTTGACTGCTTCATTTAACGAAAATACTCCCATAGGAGCTAATGTTGAAAAATATTTCATTTACTTACCTACTTTGTTTATAGATTATCTTGTAATTTTGTCAAGTAAATGGATGTATTATTCCACTTTCTTGCTATTTTTACAACATGAACTAAATTTCTTGAATTTAGTGCTTTTAATATTGTTTGCAGTTTATACAATATCAATATATACATTTTTAATACTATACCTAAAAATTAAATAAAGGATTTATTAATTTATAATAAAGATAAAACAAAAAAACTAAATTGCAAATACTAATAAAAGAAAATATCATGTAATGATTTATTGTCCTTTTATATTAATATTTATCAATTTAGTTTTAAAATTACTTCTTTAAAAATAAATTATTTTTAAAATAATAATTATTTTTATTACAATAATTTATTATTTTTTATTCTTTATTATATTTATAAGTACTTACTATTTCACTTATATATTTTCTCATATCACAGTTTTCATCATATGCTTCTTTATAAAGATTTGATAATTGATTATAGAATAATTCATCATCCATTTCTATTGGTTTACCAATATGAATAAGTTTATTCTTAGTGTTTGTTAAGCCTTCTTCTGCCATTAGCATTTCTTCATACATCTTTTCACCAGGTCTTAAGCCTGTGATTTTAATCTTTATATCTACATCAGGTTCAAAGCCACTTAACTTAATTAAATTATAAGCTAAATCATAGATCTTGACAGGTTCACCCATGTCAAGAACAAAGATTTCACCACCATGGGCATAAGCACCAGCTTGAAGCACTAATGATACTGCTTCAGGTATCGTCATAAAATATCTGATGATATCTTTATGAGTTACTGTGACTGGACCACCATTTTCAATTTGTTTTTTGAATAATGGTATTACACTACCATTACTTCCTAATACATTACCAAATCTTACGGCAACAAAGTCAGTTTCACTCTTTCTAGCGTATGATTGAACAATCATCTCACAAATTCTCTTTGATGCACCCATTACATTAGTTGGATTAACTGCTTTATCTGTTGAAATCAAGATGAACTTTTCAACATTGTATTTATCACTCATTTCAACACAATTAAGTGTACCAAATACATTATTCTTAATTGCTTCATTAGGGCTTGTTTCCATTAGTGGCACATGCTTATGTGCAGCAGCATGGAAAACAACATTTGGACGGTATTTATTAAATACATCATCAATTTTGTTTCTGTCTCTGACAGAAGCGATTAATGCGATTATTTTTACATCAGGTAAATTCATCTTCAATTCTTGTTCTATTTGATAAGCATTATTTTCATATATATCAAGAATTATTAATAATTTTGGTTTATGTGTAGCAATTTGTCTACACAATTCAGATCCAATAGATCCACCACCACCAGTAACCATTACTATTTTATTTTCAATATAACCTAAGATTTCATCTAAGTTTACCTTAATCTCTTCTCTACCTAATAAGTCCCCAATTTCAACATCTCTAACTTGACCTAAAGATACTTTACCATCAATGATTTGACCCATTCCAGGTATTACTTTAACTTTACATCTTGTCTCTTTACATTTATTAATTATTCTATTCATTGCTTCACGAGAAGCTGAAGCAATGGTAATGAATATTTCATCAATGTTCTCATTATCACATATATCAGGTATACTATCAATTCCACCTAATACTTTAATACCAATAATTCTATGTCCAACCTTACTTTCATCATCATCAACGAAGCATATAGGATATACATCTAAAGAATTGTTGTTAATCATTTCTCTAGCAATAATAATTCCAGCTTCACCAGCACCAACTAGTAATACTCTCTTTTTTCTTTTAAAAGCATCACCTGATAATTTTTGTTTTGTATTGCTTGTTAGTATCCTATACCCAAATCTCAATATGCAAGTAAAGAATCCACTAATAATAGTATAACAACAAGCCCATGAAATACTTAATAAATCTTTACCAGACCATCTAGCACTAATAATAGTAATAAAATTAATGGCAAACACTATTGCACTAGATAATCCAATTATTACTGCTTCATGCACACTTGCATATTTTAAACTTATTCTATATATTTTAAATATAATATATATAAGAATATGAACTGCTGATAAAATTAAAAAATACCAATAAAATTTTTCAATTTGACTTGCAAAAGTATCTAATTCACGATTAAGCAATAAACAAGATAAGATAGATGCAACAAAAAAAGAACAATAATCATATATTAATACTAATGTTAATCTAAAATTCCGCGATTTACTCATATTTCTTATTCCTAATTTCCCCCATTAATTTTTCAACTTCTTTATAATAATTAATATTATCTTTAATCCATATATTAAATTCACTTACATCATCTAAATCACATAATTTACCATCATTATCAACATGAGAATAATAATATTGAACTAATACAATTTTATCATTATCAAGTATCATATTATCTATATAATTATCATAATTATCAAAATTAGAAATTTCATCAAAAAATTCATTCCATTTCTCTTTTTCTTCTTTTGTAATGTGATTAATCACATTATCAAAATAGAACTCTTGAATATAAGCTACTACTTTCTTTTGTATAAAATCATGACGCCTCATAATTCACCTCATATAATATTATACACTATTTTATTTATAAAGTAATGTTTATTTGTATTTTACAATTAATAATGACAACAATTCATATAAATTTTTGGGGCATTTCCTATTTTTGCCCCATTTGTTTATATCTAATATCCTATTATATTTATATTCTTTTATACAAATAATTGTTTAATCCAATTTATATATAATTATAATTTATGATCTTAATCAAACACTATTGATTATACTATATACCAAACCTCGAGGATTTTTAGTTGTAATAAACTTTCTGAATATAAACAGCGCCTTAACTGACGAACCTAATGCTTATATCATAATTACCTTTCTTAATTGCTTTTTATGCAGAAGTTAAAATCCTCAGCACTAACCACGTAAAATACTACTTCAATTTCATATAATAAAAAACCACCTTTAGTATTAGCTAAGGCACAGGTATCAATTGACATGGTGCTTAGTTTCCAAGGTGGTATTTTATAAATAATCAAGAAAAATTAAATAAATTATTGATTCAATCTATTCTTACTATTAATGATACTTCATTTTATGGAATTTATTTTTTTTATTCACTATTTATTTAGATTGTAACTTATTAAGCTAGTAGACCACCAGCTTCAAATATACTAAAGTACTCGCTTCTATCCCTCACTCGGGGATTTACATAAAAATTACATTTTTGTAACTTTTATGTTGTTTTAGATATTAACAAAAAAGTATGATGGTTTAGCCATAGTTAAATTCTGACCCGATTATCATAGTAAAGATATTTATATTGTTAATCTCTTGAATATGTTTATCTAATAAAGATATAATTGACTTTGGTGTTTTCTTCTCGCCTATGCCAATTACTCTTTTATTTTCCTCTTTTAATCTCGTAATAATTCCAGTAAAATCACTATCTGAAGAAAGTATATAAAATGAATCAACTGCTTTTGTATATAAAATATCCATTGCATCAATAATTAAACTTGAATCCGAAGTATTCTTGCCAGAAACATAATTGTACTGAGTAACAGTTTTAATAGAGTATTCTTTGCATGCATCTTCCCTTTTTTTTAAGATTATCAACACCACAATAAAGTCTACTTATTAAAATTTGTCCATCTTTCTTTATTTCTGTAAAAATATAATCAATATCATTTTAGCTAATATTTTCCCCATCAATCAATACTGCTATTTTATTTTCTTTGTTCTCCATATACTATGACCTCCTAAAAAAATAATTACTGATTATTTTTTTCTAAATAATCGTTATAGTATTTTTCAAAATCCATATTAAAATTATATTTTGTCAATGCATCACATCGTTGAATAAGTGATTTTGAATCTGTTTTTTTTCTTTGTTCAACTAAAGTATCAAGAAATTCTTTTTTTGTGTCTTCATATTGTGAAACAAACTTAGCAATTTCATGACAATATGACCAAACTGAATAATCAATAGTTTTTGCTAAGTCAGGTAAAACAAATTTTGCTTTAGAAAGAGTAATTGCAATCTCTTTAGAGTTTTCTTTATTTTTATTATTATATAAAATATCTATTAGAGTCTCATAATCCCTATTTATAATCGAATCCTCTAATATTTCATTACTTTTCATTGCTTGAATATTTTTATTTTTATCTTCTATGATTTTTATAAAAGATGATAATCTATTTCTTTTACCAGGATCTTCGCAAAAAAGCAAATATTTGTCAAACTCTTTCAAATAATTTTTTCCATCAACATTAGTACACTTTATAAAAGCAGATGATATTTTATCTATTTCTTCTTTAGAGAACTGTTCAAAAGGGTTTTGTATTAAATCAGCAAGAAGATCCATGTGTTTTTTCTTAGTAAAATCAAATTTTTCAATGCAATTTATGAATTCTTTTTGAAAAATGAGTTTCCCTTCATCATCTAAATAAAAGAACGTTTTACAAAATGGCTCAACAGACATAATATCATCTTCAGTCTTTTCATCGTCAATTAAATAATCATATGTTCCATACAACAAAGCCATGAGTATTAATTTAACATCTTCGTATAAATTTATATTTTCCACATTATCCTTTGTATTAAAAAAGTAGTACAAAGCATTTGCAATACGCTCATCATTAAACTGTGAAACATCTATTTCATATCTAATTCTATTCAAATCAAAAGTTTTTTCATTATCAAAAAAAGGTCCTTTTTTCTCTTCCCAATATTCACATCTCAATGCAATTATTATGCACCTTAATAATAAAGAATGATTTTCAAATGAGCCTAACACAGGTTTTAATTTATGATCAGAAAAATATTCAATTATTTCATTCATTATACCATTTGCTTTCTTTATTAATCTCAAGTTTTGGTCTGCTACCATTAGAATTCCTTCTTTTTTATCCAAATCAAAACCTAATATTTCATCAACATTATCACTATCACCAGTGACAACAAATGCCTTGTCGAATGTCTTTTCAAAATTCTTTTTATAGCTTTCAGTAATAATTATTTCTTCATCATTAACAATTGTTAACACTTTAAAGCCCTGCATTTTTAATGATGTTATTAATCCAAACAACTCTTCAAATTTAACATCATTAGACATTCTATCAATATCATCTAGTATAATTATTCCGCCATTATAAGGTTTTTCTACTGGCAAACTAGGAACAAAATAATGTTTATCGACAGATATAATATATGTTGAGTCAATTCTCACTGATAATCTCACAACAATTTCATCAATTGATTTTGCACCAAATAAAGATAAATACATATAGTTTAATTTCTCCTTATTATCTTTTTCATCATTATATTCATTAAAAAACTTATTAATATTATAAGTTTTGCCGCAACCATATTTTCCTTTGAACAAAACTGTATAGGTTTTATTATCTCTTTTTACATACTCTTTTAAAAAACCATTAATCTTTGTTGCAAGCATCTTTAACCTCCAATTTAATTACCTTTTCATTTTCAATTGACAAATAATAATCATAGTGAGCACCAACATTACTTTCGATTTTCATTATGGCGCTTTCCACTATTCCGTTGTAGTTAAAACATAAACAAAACAAAAAATTCTGTTCAATGCATAAGTTTAATGATGCATTATATTCTTCATTGTTAACAATGAATCCTATTAATTTAAAAGAACATCTTGTGGAATTTTTTAAAATAATCTTTTGCTTTCATATTGGAGAATCATCATCTCCATTATTTACAGAAATTTCATTAATTTCATCAAATTTATATCTTAGTGGAACATATATTTGAGGTTTATTTGCTTCTTCATTATTTTTCTTTTCCTTTTCTCTTTCAAATCCAATTGTCTTTTCAACTCCAAATAGGGTAAAGAAACCTCCTACAATAGCACAGAAACCAGAAATAACTGCAGCTAATACAGCAATAGAAAAACTGTTAAAAACATCAGAATCGTCTTTTATTGATTTTCTTAATGCGATGTACCAAATTACTATAAAAGTAAATAGAATAAATAATAAAACAATAATAACGTTAGATTTACTAATACTATTATTTGTATGATTTGCAAAATTTTCTTTTTTAATCGCTTTCCAACTTACTTTCTCTTTTTTAAAATAACCAATTGTAATTAAATATATATTCCTAATTAAAACAATAAAATCAATCCAAATTGTAACATTTAAGAGTAGTATAGCTGAGTTTACTTTTTCTAAATCAATTATTTTATCTCCAGTAACTTCATCAAATTTAATTGAAAAGCAATCATATCCATATGCAACTGATAAAAATAATATATTTAGCAAAATGCCTATTATAAAAAGAATAAGCTCAACTCTACTATTCTTTTCGTCCAATATCTTAAACTTTGTTGTGACATTTATTCCAACTAAAAATATTACTATAGTGTAGCAAGTAGTTATTTCGTTACATAAATTTGTGGCGAAAGCTCCTGCGAAAATCATCCACACAAAAACAATAGTTATTGATATGAAAAAAACTTGCGCTATACAATTTATTATTTTATAAATTTTATTTTGATTATTATTTTTTTTCCTCATTTTTCCCTCCTATTCTTTTGGTTTAAATTAGTTCTTTGGGTTTTTCCCGTTAATTATAGTATACTATAACCGAACTTGAAAGAATACTATTTTCTTTAATAAAGCAAATGAAAGTTTTTCATTATATATTGTAAAATGCTTATTAACAATCGGACTATAATGTCATTTAATGACATTATTTTCTTTTAAGTATCTATATAAATGCATTATAGAATAAAGTGTTAATGCATAAAAAAATGCAAACTAATTAAAGTTTGCATTAATATAAATAATATTAGTTTAGCATTGTGAAAGAACAATGTTTTCCATTAAATTCCACATTACTATTTTCATCTAACCAATAATAACTAGTTGCATAGCTCATTGGATTTGCTTTCTCATTTTCAAATTCAATATTCTTCCATTCTTCTATTTTCTTAACACTTTCAGGAACTTTTAAACTAATCAACTCACTACAATTGCTAAAAGCTCTTTTGCCAATATACGAAACAATATTAGGTATAACTTAATCTTTAAGATATAGATTCTTAACTCCAGTTATAATTATTTCATCATTATCATCAATACTTATTTCAAAATTATTTGATTCAGGAATAGCATTCCATTTATCAAGAATTGATTATTTATCTTCATTTCCTCCATTACAAAAACTACATCAAATTAGTAATATAGAAATTATAATTAAAAAAAAAAAATCTATACATTTTTTATAAAAAAGCCATCAACTCTTTCTTTTTTTAATCATTAAAAAAATCATCACAAGTTTCCTAATTTTAAATTTAATTATTACAATACCATTATGACAAAAAACAATTAAACTTATTGTTTTTCGAACAACTTTGCATAGAATCATCATTTGATATAATTAAATTTTTAAAATCATGCTTATAGTAATAAGTTTTGTAATTTATTACAATAAAAACCTTTTTAACCAAATCAGAATGGGAATTATCCTGCACACAAATTTTCGTTTCTACACAATCGCCCGGTTCAAGAACAACACTTGAATGATACACATCAAAATGCATAATATGATTATTAAATCCTTGTCTAACTTCTGATAATGGTTTAGAATACTTTTGTTTATTACTAAAAAACAAAGTTTTATTAATTATATATCCTAAACCACTTATAGTAAACTTTGAATCTCCAACATTTACTACTCTTATAATACCTTCATCTGATAATATCACTTTTTTCTTAATTCTTCTTGCTCTATTTGCTAAATATAAAGAAACTAAAACTGCAAAAAAAGTGCTAAATGCAGCAATAACTTGAATCAATTCAGTTAATCCAAAACTCCAATCTGATCCCAATATCATTTGTCTATGATCCCCCTTTTAAATCACGCTATTTCCTTTTGGAGAATGTTTATAGCTTGTAATTGAAAAATATTAGTACTACTTCGAGATTAATTATTAAAAATATTCTATGATATTTATGCTTTAATGACCGCGTTGCAATTAATAAGTACTTTTACAAACTGATTACATATGTATTCCAATCTGTTCGCATCAACTTATTATAAAAGACTTATTATAGTTTGGTTTTTTCCTTTAAATCACCTTCAATTTGCTGTAATTCTCTAATCATTTTAAGGTCAGTTATCAAATTACAGTACTGCAATGCTTCATTATAGCAATTACAATAATAATGTAATACCGCTAAACAAAAAGTCGCAATTTCAAATTCAAATTCTTTTTGTTGAGCTTCTATACAATATGACTTTATCCCTTCATAGTATTCAATTGATCTCAATGAGGTTTGTCTAAAATAATTTTTATATATTCTTAATGCCTCACTATAGTCCTTTTTACAGATCATTAAATAAGCTTTACTTAAAATACCATTACCTTGTAAAGCAACGCTCTTTAATTCCAAAATACATCTTTTATAGTTTTTATCAAATTCAGTTTTTGAAGTCGATGACCTCATAATGTACTGACACTTTGTCACTAAATAGTTTTTATCGCCTGAATAGAAAATAAATTTATCAATAAGCGATATTGCTGACACATATTCACGAGATTCTTTCTTTATGTCTAACACATGAAATAATTCACAAACAGATAAATCGTGAATATTCGGCAAATTTCTTTTTACACTAGCCGACTCTTTAAGTAAGGGCATATGATATTCAAGTGCCAAATCAAATTGTCTATTTAAACCATATAAGATTCCAATATAGTAAGTTGAAATGTACGTATATATTTTAGAAACATCAAGAAAATCCTCATATTTATTTTCTAAAAAACAATATAATTCATTACAATCATCAATTGTTATTCTCCATTCAATATTCTTTGAAAATATTCTTTTAAAACTATCTAAAAGAAGGACTGAATTAAGTATTTGAATTTTATTAGATCCACGTTTTGTAGTAATTTCTCCAAAGACAATTATATCTGCCTTCCATATTTTAGTTAGTATTCTATAAACTAAGCTTTTTTTAAAGTTTTTAACATCTCTTTTTTTTATGAAATTAGACCAATTCTTCCTAGCACAATAATTAGGAACCTTAATTTTTATAGTGTCAGGAATGCATTTTTCCCTCATTTTTTCAATAATATTTCTTGTAATTTCAAACACCATTTCATCATGCGAATCATCATCACCGCTGAGCAAAATATACATGTTAATACTTTTCTTATTCCCTATAATAATTCCTAGGTTTATCAAGATGATAATCAAAAGAGACAAAAATACGATAGAATTAAATAAAATAAAGTATAGCTTTTTATCAGTAATTCTATCAGTTATATCAATGTAAACATTTCCTACTAATGTAATAATTATTAGAACAAGATATGGCTTAAATCCCATAAAATGTTTCCATTTTAACTTTGAAACAGCATTTGATACTTTGCTGAGGCTTTCTATTTTATCTTTCATATTCACACCATTTAATTTTCATATTAGTCTGTTCAATAAAACTAATATTTATACTTATATGTTATTTATTCTATACTAAATTAGCAGCCAAGTCAAACAAAAACTGGACTATAGTCCAGTTTGTTTGCTAATACTATCAATTGACTCATTAATGATATTTATTTCCTTCTAGTATATCAGCAATTCTCTCACAAGCATATCCATATCCTAGAATTAATCTACTGATTATTAATAAAATAATCCAACGCATCATATTTGCTGAAGCCATAATAGCTAGGGCGTCCATATATACCACCTAATCCAGGTATTCCAGGCTTTCCGGGAATACACGCCACTCCATGCGTAGCGCTGATTCCAGGATTATAAGGCAATCAAGTAGAACCCTTCAAAAAAGCAATAATTCCATTTTCTATATCAAATATTTTGCCAGCTTCAAACCAACCAATATGCCTACCATTTTTCAAAGAATAAACATAGTTGCCAAAAATCCAGCATAAGTTCTCACCATGTCTACTAATTAATCTGTCATCACATTTATAAAAAACAGCCTGACCATGTTTATCATAAAACCATTCCATATAATTCTCTCCTTTTTATATTAAAAAATACTTTATATTTGTCGAATACATATGAATTATTAAGAATGGGCGAGTTTTAAAAATAATTTATACCATCATTTACTGCTTAATTTATTCGATGAAAACAAACCGAGCACAAAAGACTCATTATTTTCTCCATATTATTTTATTAATTATACCAGTATAACTTTGTATTATTTTCACAACTTTAGTACTTACATTGTTATCGTCATAAGCAGGTACAATAACTCCATTATCACCATTCTTATGCATTTCAACTGCTAAATCTACAGCTTGTAATACTTGTTCAGTTGTAATTGATCCAATTACAAATACACCTTTATCCATAGCTTCTGGTCTTTCAGTAGATGTTCTAACTGAAACTGCAGGAAACTTAAAGTATGCACCTTCTTCTGGAATTGTTCCACTATCACTTACTACACAAAAAGCATTTTGTTGAAGCTTATTATAATCAAAGAAACCTAATGGTTGATGTTGAATTACTCTTCTATCAAACTTAAAGTTTCTTGCTTCAATAAACTTCTTACTTCTTGGATGACAAGAATATAATATAGGCATATCATATTTTTCAGCCATTGCATTTACAGCATTCATTAAACTAAAGAAATTTGCTTCATTATCAATATTTTCTTCTCTATGAGCAGATAATAAAATATATCCATTTTTCTTTAAGCCTAATGTTTCTAATACATTTGATTTATTAATATTATCAATACAATCATCTAATACTTCTTTCATTGGTGAACCAACAACAAATGTATATTCAGGTTTCACACCACTATCAAGAATATATCTTCTTGCATGTTCAGAATAACACAAATTAACATCTGATGTTACATCAACTATTCTTCTAATTACTTCTTCAGGTAAATTTTCATCTTTACATCTATTACCAGCTTCCATATGAAAAACAGGAATATGAAGTCTTTTAGCAGATAATACACATAAACAAGAATTTGTATCTCCCAATACAATGATTGCATCAGGTTTAACTTCACTAAATAATTTATATGATTTAGCAATAACATTACCCATTGTTTCACCTAAATCATTTCCAACTACAACTAAATAATAATCTGGTTCTCTTAAACCTAAATCTTTAAAAAACACTTCATTTAATTGGTAATCATAGTTTTGACCAGTATGAACTAAAATATGATCAAAATACTTATCACATTTTTTAATGATTGCTGACATCTTAATTATTTCAGGTCTTGTACCAACTATTGTCATTAATTTTAGTTTATTCATTAAACAATCCTCCATTATTATTTAGATTGCATTATAAATGGTAATGTGGATATAAATCTTTATGATTCTTGATCCATTCAGCCATTTCTTTTACCATTGTTTCATAATCAGGAATTAAATAATCAAATTCAAATTTAGTTCTTTTTAATGATTTATCAGCATTAACTCCTTCAACAGGATTAATTTGAATTCTATCATTTCTTAAATATTTGTTGAAAAGTTTTAACAAATCATATTTAGAAATTGATTTATTTGGGACAGTATTATATAAACCATGTGCTCTTCTCAATGCAGCTTGCTCCATTGTTTTAGCAAGTTGGAGTGTTGTTTGTCCTGTCCACATTGCTTTAGTATAACCATTAATTGGTCCCTCTTGCTTTAAAAACCAATTTAATAATCCAATTCCATTTGGATTTATGTCAGGTCCAACAATTGAATTTCTTAAAGTAATATTCTTATTATCATTTAATTCTCCAAGTGCTTTACTTCTATCATAAAAAGTTGTTCCATCTTGGAAATCATCTTCTGTATATTCTCCTCTTTTTCCACTAAATACACAATCAGTAGACATATGAATAACTTGTATATTAGTGTCCTTTGTTATTTCAGCAAGATAATGAGGAAAATATGAATTTAAATATGTTGCTAAAGCCTTATTATCTTCAGCTGCTTGATTTAATATTCCAATGCAATTTATAACAGTATCATAATTACCTGATAAAACAATTCTTTTAACATATTCTTTATCACAAGCATCGCCAGCCTCAGAATCAATTAATTCTGATTTTCTTCTATCAAAGCCATAAACATAATGTCCTTGTTCTTTTAGATATAAAGAAATCATATGACCAGCCATACCACAACAGCCACAAATTAAAAATCGCATATTACTTCTCCATTTTAGAAAGTTCTTCTTGAATATAATCAAGACTTAATAATTTCTCTTTAACTTCTTCTTTATTCAATAATCTAGTATTATTTGAGTTAAACTCAGTTAATACATTTCTCTTCTCATCACCAATGGTAAAATACTTATCATAATTAAGTCCACGATTGTCAGCAGGTACACGATAGAACTTACCCATATCTACTGCTTTTGCACACTCTTCATTAGTAAGTAATGTCTCATACATCTTTTCACCATGTCTAATTCCGATAACCCGAATATCTTCTTTCTTTCCACCAAACAATTCACATACAGCTTCTGCTTGTGTTTGAATTGTACATGCTGGTGCTTTTTGAATTAATAAATCACCATTTTCACCATGTTCCATAGCAAACATTACTAAGTCAACTGCTTCTTCTAATGACATAATAAATCTAGTCATTTCACCACTTGTAATAGTAATAGGATTGCCAGCTTTGATTTGATCAATCCAAAGTGGAATAACAGAACCACGAGAGCACATAACATTACCATATCTAGTACAACAGATCTTGGTATTTCTAGATTCTCTAGACTTAGCAATAGCAACACTCTCTTCTAATGCTTTAGATTTTCCCATTGCATTAATTGGATAAGCAGCTTTATCTGTTGATAAACAGATGACAGCTTTAACTCCTGCTTCAATAGCAGCAGTTAAAACATTATCAGTACCAATGATATTAGTTCTTACTGCTTCCATTGGGAAGAACTCACATGATGGAACTTGTTTCAATGCTGCAGCATGAAAGATATAATCTACATCATGCATTGCACTTCTGCAAGATTCTAAAGACCTAACATCACCAATATAGAATTTTACCTTTTCTGATTCGTTAGGGTATTTAACTTGCAATTCATGACGTAAATCATCCTGCTTCTTCTCATCGCGAGAAAAAACTCTAATCTCTTTTATATCTGTTGTAATAAATCGATTAAGAACAGTAGATCCAAAAGAGCCTGTTCCCCCTGTAATCATTAAATTTTTTTCTTTGAAAAACGACATACAAATACCTCGCAAATTAATATATTGAAAAAGGAAACAAAAATAACAATATTTTCAATTAATTATGCATTTAATTATAATCCATTTCACATTACTTGATTCATGTTTGATTTGTTTATTCATATAGAACAAATGAACCAAATAATTGTATTAAAAGTTTTATAAGAAAATCGACATTTTGTTTTTTTCACCTTTTAAAATAATAATTTAAATCTAAATCAGTTAGTAATCATTAATAATAAATGATTGATTTTATTTAAATAATTTAATAAGTTTTTTTATTTAATTCTTCTACTCGTTTAAAAACTTTTTCACACTCAACTATTCTTTACTAAGCTGTTTTTATATCATTCATTAATTAAAGCAGCTATTTTTTTCCGATTTTTTCTCTCAGTATCGTGCTACTTATTCCATCTGTGTGGGGTAGATAAACAACCTCACAACCAATTTTTGCTAGTTCAATTTCAATCTTATTCCATTTTTCTGTTCCTTGCCAATCAGAACCAACAAACATAACATTTATCCCATATTCCATCACTGTCGATATTTTTCCTTCTATATCATATCTTTCTTGTGGTATTGCTTTATCTACGTATTTTATTGACTCTACAATAGCGATTCGTTCATCGAATGGAATGATTGGTGTTTTATGCTTGTTTTTTTCAACAACTGCATCTGTTGAAACTCCAACAATCAAATAATCACATTGCTTTTTAGCACGCATAATAACATTCAAATGTCCAATATGAAACATATCATAAACACCTGATGTATACCCTATTTTTTTCATAATTCTCCTTTTTTTAATAGAAAAAACAATCTTCCAACATTAAACACAAGCAATGATAAATTGGAAGATGATATTCCTGAACCATATAAGTTTCGTTAGAAGGCGCTTTTATTGATATATCAGCTATTGACATTAATTCACCACCTTTTTGCCCAGTAAGACCTATAACTTTTAAATCTAATGCATGTGCAACAATAGCGGCATTTATTATATTTTTTGAATTACCAGAAGTTGATATCCCCAATAAAACATCTCCTTTCTTACCATAACCATAAACTTGCTGAGCAAATGTCAATATTCCTCCATTTTGGACATCATTTGTATAAGCAGTAGTTAGAGCTTGATGTCCATCTAAAGCAATGGCAGGCAAACCACCTTGCAACTTCTCAGAAAGTTCCTTTCCACGAATAGGATCAATACTTATTAACTTGCTAGCAAATTCTTTAGAGCATTTTCTTTGAAGTTTAAATCCTTTCATCAATTCTCCAACGATATGCTCAGCATCAGCACAACTCCCACCATTACCAGCAATCAAAAGTTTATGACCTGCTGAAAAACACTCTTTTAAAATATAAAACGCTTCAATAATGGAATCCTTGCATTCCAACAAAGCAGGATATCTTTCGATTAATAAATCTATATGTTTTTGCATTTTTTCATCCATATTTTAATTTTCACTCAATATACTATTTACTGCATCTAGCAAATTGACTCCTTTCACTAATTTAATAGATTTACAACCAGCATTATTGCCAGCCATAATATCATTATCACCATCACCAATAATCCACGATTTAGACAAATCAATATTAAAATCTTTTGCTGCCTTAAGAAGCATACCAGGTTTTGGCTTTCTACACTCACACTCAATTTTTAGTTCAATTATTTCTCCATCATATCCTTTATTAGGGTGATGTGGGCAATAATACAAGCCATCAATATATGCACCATTTTTTCCAAGAAGTGTTTCCATTTTATTATGAATCTCATCAAGTTCAGAAAAAGAAACTTCTCCACGCGCTATGACAGGCTGATTTGTCACAACAATTGCAAGATAACTAGAATAATTAATTTTTTTAATTGCTTCAGTTACACCATCTATCAATTCAAATTGATCTATACTTTTTAAAAAACCCACATATTTGTTTATCGTTCCATCTCTATCAAGAAAAATAGCTTTTTGCTTATTTCTGAAATTCTTACTATCAATAAGTCCGTTTTCACAATCTCTACAAACGGCATAATACCTATCAGGAGTGCCCATATCTTTAACATATTCTGGAGAATCATAAACAAACATTTTTCCAGAGCTAGCCAATGGTTTTAAAATTTGGCGATCTAAATCAATCTTAGGTGTGTTAACGATTGTTTCTAAAACTCTTTTATTTATAACATGAAGTCCAGCATTAACTCTATTTTTATACCACATAGGCCTATCATCTTCTTTTGCAAGCCACTTTATCACAGACTTATCATCATCACAAATTAGAAGTCCACTATCAAAAGGATGGGAATTTGGATGTGTAAATAACGTAACCAAACCGCCCTTTTTTTTGTGATAGTTTATAAATCTATTAAAATCTATATTGAATAATGAGTCAGCATTCAAAAGAAGAAAATCATCAGTCAACTTTTCTTTAATCTTGAATAGCGCTCCTGCATTTCCAAGAGGTTCTTCTTCAACAAAGTATTCAATACTTACTCCAAACTCACTACCATCTTTAAAATAATCAATGATAACACTAGACATATGACTTACTGTTATAAGAATATCTGTAAATCCTTGATCTCTCAAGCACTCAATTTCATGTTGAAGAACAGGTTTTCCACATATCGGAATCATTGGCTTTGGAATGTCACTAGCAATTGAAGTAATCCTAGTTCCTTTCCCACCTGCCATTATTACAGTTTTAATAATATTCACCTCCATAAATAACATTCATGACATTTATAAATCAAGATGTCCAAATATCCTTCATAGTATCACTAAGTTCCACACCATCGCTATACATAGAAATAAGTAAAGTATCTTCTATGTATTCAAAAGTATGAAAAGTATTAGGACCGATAGAAAAAAACATACCTGGTTTAATATTATAACTCTCATGTACTTGATCCTTCCAAACGGTCAATATAAAACTACCGTTAACAACGTAAAAAGCCTCTGAATTGAATTTATGATAGTGATTTCCACGAATAAAACCAGCCTTTGATTCAATTACATTTATTTGTTTCCACCCATCATGCACTAATTGGACAAGACTTCCTCGCTCATTTTTGAGTTCAAAATCAACTGTTAAAAAAGTTACTAACATTTTATTACCTAGTTAAAAAAACTTTTCCATTTGAGACTCTTTTTCTCCAGTAATTAAGCAAGTCTTCCATGGTTTTTTCAAATGAAATATTTGGTTCCCAGCCTGTATGTTCTTTAAACTTTCTACAATCAGGAACTTGCAAATCCGCATCAATTGGTCTTAATCTTTCTGGATCAACCTCAATCTTAATTAGATCCTTCATAGTCGACATATTTATAAGAGTTTGCAGAGTGTCACCAACTTCACAAGTATATGAACCACCAATATTATAGTATTCCCCTGGAATTGGATTGCATGTAACCAACATATAATATGCTCTAACTGCATCTCTTACATCAGCATATGTTCTTAATGATTTTAAATTACCAACTTTAACAATCGGTGGAATCATTCCAGCTTCAATCATTGCAATTTGTTTTGCAAATGTAGATTCATGGAATACATCCCCCCTTCTTGGTCCAGTATGAGTAAACATTCTAGTCGTCATAACAGTCATACCATATGCTTCCGCATAATAACGTCCTAAAAGGTCTGTGCCTACTTTAGAAATTGCGTATGGCGAAGCTGGATGAAATGGACATTCTTCATGAATTCCAGTATCTGGTTTTTTTTCAGCAGGAATCTTCCCAAATACTTCCGAAGAAGCGCACACATGTACAATAGGTTTATAATTTTTATCATCATCCATTTCAAGACGAATAGCTTCAAGAAGGCGGCAAGTTCCAAGAACATTTGTATTTAGCGTATCAATCGGAGAATCAAAACTTGTTAAAGGATAACTTTGAGCAGCTAAATGAAAAATATAATCAGGTTTAACTTTTTTTATTACATGAATTAAGGATACTTGATCATTCAAATCAGCATAATCAAAGAACACTCTATCACGCTTATTAACTCTTTCAAGTAAATGTTCTACATTATCCAGTGGACTTCTCCATCTGCAAACACCATATACATCCCAATTTGTGTTTTCAAGTAAAAAATCACAAAGGTGTGAACCTACCATCCCTGTAATACCAGTAATCAAGGCTTTTTTATTCATACTTGTTTTCCTCCTTATATGTATGATATTCTTCAGGGGCATAATATACAACTTCAGTCCCTGATTCTTCAAATTTAAACGGAATATATAAACAATCAGATAAAGCTTTCTTTACATCATCTTGCTTATCTAATGGAACATAAAACAATAGAAATCCTCCTCCACCAGCTCCTAACAATTTTCCTCCTAATGCGCCACTTTCAATAGCCATAAGATACATCTCATCTATCTTTCCATTTGAAATAGTAGGTCCAGTAGACTTTTTTAATTCCCATGCATGATTAAGTAGTTTCCCAAATTCATCTAAGCTTGTTTCTTTGTTAACAAGAATACTTTCTGCTTTATATACAAGTGATTTCATTTCTAAAAGTTGCTGCACTTTGTTTTCAATATTTTTAGATGTTTCAGTTTGAATTTCAGAAGAAAATCTAGAAAAACCCGTGAAAAATAACATTAATCTATCATTCAATTCCTTTTTTCGGTTGGGTTCAATTATTAAAGGTCTAACAGTAAATGAGTTGTTGCTAAACTCTATTACATTAAAACCTCCATATGAAGCTGCAATCTGATCTTGCCATCCACCTTTTTCTTTACATATATCGCGTTCCAAATGAATAGCATCTTCTGCTAATTTCTTTTTACTCGCATATTTACCCTTTAAAGAATAAAAAGCACTTAGCATTCCAACTGCAAATGAACTACTTGTTCCTAAGCCCGTTCTTGCAGGCAAATCTGCATCATAAGTAATAATCAATTCTTCCATATTGAGCATTTTCATGGCCTCTCGAACTGCAGGATGCTCAATCTGCTCAACTTCTTTCACACGTTCAATTTTAGAGTATGTAATTTGATTTTTGTAATCAAAAAATCTTGGTAAATGTCTGACATTTACATAACAATACTTATCAAAGGTTGTTGACAAAACTGCACCACCATATTTATTAAAAAAATCAAGCATATCAGTTCCGCCACCAAAAAACGACATTCTAAAAGGGGTTCTTGTAATAATCATTTTCTCACTTCCTTACTTAAAAATAGGCTTTTCAAAAATATCAATATTAGAAACGCCAAGAATTTCTTTTAATAAACTATTATCCATTAATGTACTATCAGCACGCTTTGTTACGAAGTTTTTTTGAGTTTTATTAATACTTACAGGAATAATTAGGCTTTTATCAAGTCCTTCAATTTCCGCAATTTTTAAAGCAACATCATATTTTGAAAGATCCGAATCTCCACATATATTTACAATACTAGAAGTATTGCCTTTTTCAATCAATTGAACCAAAAGATATGATGCATTATCAAAACTTAATGAAGACCTATATGAATCTTTAAACATTTCAATCAAATTACCACTTTTTACAGTTTCTACGATTTCATCGTAAAAATGTTTTTTTCCAGCCAAACTAGGAGAAATCAAAAACGGAAATCTTACAACATTTCTTCCTCTATGAACAACTATTGCTTCAGCAACGCACTTATTATGTCCATAAAAATTAACTGGATTAAGAGAATCACCCTCTTTAAAATGGTAGTTATTGATGCTATTACCATACACACTATCAGTTGATGCATAATAAAGGCACGTTGCAAAATCAACTTTATTAATAAATTTTGATAGACAAGTAACATTAATATTCCATGCTAAGGTTTTGTTCTTTTCAACATCATCAGGTCTATGATAAGCAGCAAGATAAATAATTTTCAAATTATTCTTATCGACGATTGAAAGCAAAGCATCGACAGATTCATCATCGGTTATATTGCACTCAACCCAAGTAATTCTATTTGTATTACGACAGTTTTTAACTCCTATACCAGCCCCAACAATGATGTCATTTGTATTGTCCAAAATATTTTTTATTAAATAACTTCCTAAAAAGCCATTTGCACCTACAATCAAATACATATTAAACTCCTTCCTTTATTAATAATCTTTTTTTTCAAAAAGAATTTTTATTTTAGTTTTCATAATAAGCTTCCCAACCCCATATAGCAATAAAATTGACATTAGATCAACCATTACAAGTTGCAACATTTCTATTTTTTCACCAAATATGGCATTAATAAGATATCTAATAGAATCAATAACCGGATGATTTATGCAAACATAAATTACCGACATTTCTCCAATTTTTCTCAACATTCTAATAACTTCCAAATCTTTACCAACCTCAGAAAGTTTGGTTTATATTATAATTACCAAAAAAGATGCTATTAATGCATTCACTATTCCTAACGGTATAAATCCCCATTGCATCAATCTCATGTTTACTTTAGTATTAAAAAATATTAAAGCCACAACAATACATGATAATAATAAAATGAAAACATAATATTTACGCTTCAAATTATTAATAAGATTCATAAAGTTAATTTCATTTGCCATCCTTCCAATATGATAAAACAACAATGCCACTAAAGAAACATCAATACCAAAGGGTATCTTAAAAAGCGTAAAAAATGTTGAAAGAAAACCTAAAGTACATAAAACAATTATTATCGCAGAAACAATAATCTTATTGTTCTTTGATATTACATTAATAAAATAGTAAACAATAGAAGTAATAAACATGACAGGTAAGAACCACAATGCACTTTTAATCACTATTCCTTCATTTGGAAATAGCAAAAAAAGTTTTTAGTGTCTGTATCCAAGCACTCGGCCTTAACATAAAAGAATTATTCAAATTGTATATTAAATAATATACCGCCCCCATAAAAAATATGGGATAAGCAAAGCTTTTATTATTGTCACAACAATAGTTCGAGTATTCTTAGTTTTATAAAAAAACCTGAAATTATAAAGAATAGTGGCATATGAAAAGCGTAGATTAAATGATTTATAACTAATTCACTAATATGAACATGACCTAAAATCATCAATAAAATACCAATACCCTCTGCAATGTCCATTCCAATATTTCTATATTTAGCAATTAAATGGTCATTCATAGAAACTCTCCTATAATTTAGTTTAATATTCGTTATAATTATTTTTTAGAAACTTTTCTAATACTCAGTATTTCTTTAATTGTTCCGAAAATACTTTTATAAAATACCAAAACAACAATCAAAAAAACACCAGTTAAAACATATCTCATTATATTATTAGAATAAGTGATTAAATATAGAAAGCCAATGCCTAAAAACGAAAGAGTAACTAATAACAACACTTTAGAATTATAAGGACATTCTCCATCTAAATGTTTTTTGCAAACATATTTCATAGCAAAGAAATGGAAAAGTGCATAAAGTATATAGCAAAACAAGGTTGTGTATGCTGCTGCAATATAACCGAATAATTTTATAAAGATAAAATTTGTGACAATATTAATAGCGGCACCGACAAATGTAGCAGCAGCAATCAGTTTTGTCTTTTCATAATAAAACTCAAATTTTGCAAATAGATCATAACAAAATAGAAAATATACACTCATTGCTATAGGTGGAATACACCAAATAGCATCATAATATTCCTTTGGTGCGAACAACCTAACTGCCTCGGGTGCGAAAGCTATTAAAATAATATTCACACCAGCAACAATCATCAAAGTAGCATAAGCAATTCTAGAAATATCTTTAATTTTATTATCCCTAATTTTTGTATAAATCCACGGAGTAAGAACATCAGCTAAAGCGACATTAAATAAAATCATAATTTGTGCCAACGCGTAAGCAAGGCTATAAATTCCAGCACTACTTTTATCAACCATTCTTTCGATCATAATCCTATCAGAACTATTTAGAATTGTTTGTGACAAATAATGAGGTAAAAGTGGAATATTAAATAAAAGGGCATGCTTCCAAAATTTTTTAGAAAATAACTTTTTTCCCTTTATTATATGAATTATAAACATCCAAGAAAAACCAACAAGTTGAGCAATAACCAAACCAAGAATACGTGCGGTGACCTTATCATCTGAATGGATAATGAAAAATATACTTATTAATGGTTGAAAAATCGCAAAAAGAAGCGTTACAATAACCAGCGTTCGATATTTATATTCAACTCGTTGCTCTCCAGCCCATAAATTAAACACAACATTTGTCCAAATCAAGATAAGCATAGCAAACATTTGTACTGTCGTTAAAGAAAACAAATCATTCCAAAATGAACTAGAGCAAATATAGACAATTGTCCAGCCAAAACATAAAACAAACGTTAGTCCTTGAATAGACGAAATAAAAACCTTTCTTTCAAATTCAAACTTTACAAGGCCTCTTTGGTAAACGCCACCAAATAAGTTTAGTGTAACAATAATGCTAACTATACTCATCCACGAATTAAACACGTTAAAACTTCCATACTCATCAGTTGATAAAAGTCGAGTAAAAATTGGAGTAGTGATCAATGCCACACCCCTTTGAAGAAATGAGCACATCAAGAACCAAAATGAAGCTTTTACTTGAACAGAAAGAGAAGAATACCATTGTTTAATTCTACTTATCATTATTAAATGTAGACCTCTCTTTTACAAAATAAACATATTCATTTTCAAACGAATATACAAAAACGGACACATAAGTCTCATAAATCATACTTTTCTTTCATATAGTTATATAATCTATCACCACTTTTAAAATCAACATAATGATTAAAAGTGTATTTTGCTTCCTTTTGTTCATCAGATACATATCCTGAATCTACTTGATCTATAAACTTTAAAAAGTCCTCAACTTTATATATGTATGTTCCTTTAATATTTCCTTCAAAAGTTGTATCTTTATAATTGTCAAAAGAAAATCCAGTTTTATTACGATATACAACGATATCATCGCAAGTTAGGCCAATAGGTTTATCGGTCAATAAATAGTCAAAATATACTGATGAGTAATCTGAAAGCATTCCATCCGTTTCACCCAAAATATCATACAATTGGACATTCTTTTGAGCCATCTCAGGACTAGTAATAACTTTAATATTACTTAAGTCATCAACATTAAAACAACTCATATCTTGCGAAGGATGAGGTTTAATAATAATAATAACTTTTTTCTCTTTTAAGTGATTATTAACAACTTTCATATCTTCTGGAGTTTTAATTATCGGTAGTCCGTAAAAAGAACCATCGAATGCAATAGCATTCATACTAGTATGATCTTTACGTTGTCTAAAAGTAGGTAACCAAATAATTATTTTTTCATCAGGTCTAGCATAACCATTACTTCTTAAAAAGCCAACATTTGATTTTAATTGATCATTCCTAACTAATCCAAAAGTGGTGAATTTAGCAGGATCAAGTCCATATTCCATGAAAAAAGGAGCAAACCAATCACTTTGAATTTCAATCCCATCATAACCTTTAAAAGGATCAAAATATGTATCAATGCGTTTTATTGGTGTACCATGATGCAAATACATTCGAACTTGTTTTTTTCGCCTTTTATTAACAAAAACACATCCATCAAAGATAAATTTAACCGTGAAAATTACATAGTATTTCTTTATGAATTCAATTGGATTTTTAGGATCTAAATAAATCAATTTAATGTTCCAGCCATTTGGAGCCTTTGTTATGGTGTGATCTTTTACAATCCAATATAATTTATATTTATTTTCAATCCCCTTTTTTTCAAGATAATTGCACCACCAGTACACATTATCTGTAAAATCAGGAAATGATTCAAATAAAATTGCATTTCTTAATGGAAATATTCTAAATATATTAACTAAAATATTTCTAAAAAATCTTAAAATATTTTTAATTATTTTTTTCATCAGTATTGTTCTCCTAAAATATAATTTTTATTGAGAGGTAAAGATAATATTCTGTTTAGTATAAAACAAAAAATCACAGGCGAAAGAAGCTTTATTGCCTCATAGTTACCTCCCATAATGAAACTAATTACAGTTACATGTAGTGCAAACAAACAAATAAAAGCATTTACTTTTATAAATTGATTGCATTTATGTATTCTAATTAGTTTTAAATAACCCATAGCTTTTTTTGAGAAAAGTCCATTTAATAATGAAATGTATATAATAATAAAAAACCACCCTATTGGTCCATAAAATAACGCAGAAATAAAGGCTGGAGCAGCAGAACCAGTTTGGTCATTTGTGGGATAACCCTGAATAAAAAAAGTATAAAATTGATTAGCCCTAAAACCAGTCGAATGATTCCTTTGCTCATTTATCATAACACCAAAAAAATTTTTATAATCCAACTTTACAATATTGTTTTGTAAATACTTAAGAATTGTAGTCCCATCGAACAATCCAGTCATACGTCGAATTATTAAATATAAAACATTACTGCTAGCATCAACGCCTTCTCCAAACTTAATTTTAGAAATCAATTGAAAAGAAGCAAGAAACACAAATACAAGCAATAATAAAACAAAAATATGTTTTTTAAAATAATTTATTACACCATTTTTATTGACTAAAAAAACAAAAATAAACGAATAAACAAAAGCAAGAAAAAAATCAGTTCTCATTCCAACAAGAATATGTGGCAACCCATATAAAACAACAGCAATAAAAATTCTAAATAAATCACGAAAATGAATTTCTTTATTCTGATTTACACTTAAAGAAACAATTTGAGCTAGAAAAAACAAAGAAAGCCCTCGAACTGCATAATCTATAACACCATTTGCATTAAGACGCATTTCTACAATATGGAGTAAGCACGAAAGTGTTAACCATAAAAATGGAAACGGAATAACCAATTGATTGTATTTATAACCATAATCAAATAAAACAAATCGCTTATGGCGTTCAACTAATCTACATACTAAAAATACGATAGCCAAACATATAGTTCCCAAAAGAAAATATTGAATCATCAAATCATTATCAAAAAATAAGGTTTCATCATAGAGCTTATTAAATCTTGTCGCAACAAGCCAAGATGGCAAAAATAATGAGATAAGCATTTGAAAAGGCATAATAACGATGTAATAAATCAAAACAAACGAAATGCCAATAGAAAACTTCTTTTGCAATCTATAAATGCAAAATAATGAAATTAGGCTAGATATTAAAAATAAATACCCATTTACGCTTTTATAGTTTTCAAAAATGCACGCAATAAATAAAGCAAAAACAATAATAATTAAAACAAAAAATAATATTAGTTTATTCTTTTTCATCGTTTCTCCAATTCAATCATTTTCGATAGGCTTCCTGTTTAGTAATTCAACAAACTCTCGAGTGATTTCTTCATCATCATAATCTTTAATAAAGTTCATAAACTGAGTTTGATGGTCATTAAGAATATTATCTTTAGAACTTATCAACTCAAAAAAATCATTTAATTCATCAAACATTGTAAAAATATCACTATATTTTTTAGCATAATATTCTAATGTATTACCGCTTTTTAATATAATTCTTTTATTATTGGCAGCAGCATCAAAAATAACACCACTTGTTCTATAATTATAATTATTATCATATGGAATTAAAATTGCATTTGACTTATAAAAATAATGTAAATATTCATCAGTCAATAATCTTTTACTATATATCAATAAATTATCATCCTCATAATCAAACAGGCTTTTATAAATTATTTTAATATTCTTAGGTATAAGCGATGAACTTTCAGACAATTTTTTCGCAAAGTAAAGTGAATTACTAGAACTTGGTGCAAATATTAGATATTTATCTGAAACTTTCTCTATTTCATTTTCATTTAAACTTATGTTTTGAGAAATTGGATGTTTTAATAAATACACTGGGTTTTTTACTTTTAAATCTCGCCTTAAAAATTGATAAAAATATTCTTCAAGCAAACAAACATTTATTCTTTCATTTAAATGCTTCCAGAAAAACCTAACATACTTTCTTTCTATAGCTAAGTAAAGACCATGATCTATTAAAAAAATATTTTTAGTTTTCTTGAATTTTGTTAAAAAAGAAAAAAGTGGTAAATCGATACAAGAAAAAATAATCATATCATAGTTATTCTTTTTAAAAACATTAAAGGCAAACAAAATATTATGTCTTAATGCAAACATTGTACGCACAAAAAAACCAATTCTACTTTTGTGAGGAATATTATCCCAACAATACTTTTCATCCCAATATATTTGCTTTTCCAATTTGAAACAAGAAGATTCTATATAGTTTGATTTTACATAGATTGATAATCTACAAATTTTAGATAAAATCCTAATATTATTCGTATTATAATATTTATGTGCACTATAAGAAATAGGATCAACATAAAGAACCCTTGTTTCATTCAATTTAATGTAATTCATTTTGCCTACACCCTCTATTTTGTAATTTGATCATACAATTTTAAATAATTTGAAAAACACGAGTTTTTATCGTATTTACGAGCTTCTTTCACACATTCTTCTTTGCTAATATTCAACGAAACACATTCATATATTTTATCAACAAATTCTTCAGCAGTTTTTGTCTGCACAATTCGTCCAAATTTGTTTCCAGCGATTTCAACACTTCCACCTGTATTGTTTGTTACAATTGGTAAGCCACAAGCCAGTGCTTCAATATTTACAGTCGGAAAATTATCTCCAAAAGTTGGATTTATAAAAAGGTCAGCTGTAGAATACCATTTAACTAATTCTTCTAAATTATTTGTTCGCTCAATATATATAATTGATTTTGGTCGATTTTTCCTTGAACTCTTGCCAACCATTACAATTTTATAATTTTCATTAAGCTTTGTTGAAATCTCATATAATAGATGTTCGCCTTTCATTTGATTCCATACACCAGCTACTGCAAGCAAAACAATCTTGTCATCTAAATTATATTTTTCCCTAAAATTAGATTTAACAGGATGAAAAACAGTTAAATCAATACCATTAGGAAAAACAAAAATTGGATAATCTTTTAAGAAGGAATTAGCGATTATATTTTTCAACCATTTTGATGGACATACTAATACCATATTAGGTATACCAGTGAATACTTCTCTTTTCTCAACCCAATTCCTCTTACTTAAATCAAAGAAATAAGATTCAGGATACTCTTTTTTCAACTTGCAATCATAACATCCTGCAACCCATTTTTCACAATTAATTCTTTCAAAATTAATACAATGTCCAGTAACTGGCCAACAATCATGAATAGTCCAAATAACTGGTTTATTATATTTTTTTAAAAATGAAAATAACACTTCAATATTAATATAATAGCCAAGCAAATTATGTAAATGAATAATGTCAGGATTATTTGCACTAATCATTTTTATTAATTTTTTAGTCGCTAAAGTAGAACCAAAACCAGCTCTATCAAAAAATCGAGTAAACAAAGCATGAACATAATTATCAAATTTACTACCTATTCTTATCGAAGAAATGTCACTTGGAATGCGATCTCTACCATAGGCTATCACGGACTCGTCACCATTATTGATTATACAATAGTGCAAGTCTTTTACCACTCCGCCAGGACCTCCACGTCCCCAATTTGAACTAATTTGCAATATTTTCATCTTTTTCCTCAATAATTTCAGTTAAATATGTACTTCTTAAATATTTTTCAAGAGAATCGATGTGTTTATCTAAAGTGAACTTCTCTAAAAAATATTTTCTACCATTCATACCCATTTCTAAAACTTCATTTTTATCACTAGTTATCATATTCATAAGAGCGATAAAACCAGCAATATCATCAGCAGGACATACTAATCCACACTTTGCATCCTCTATAATAGTTCTAGCAGCACCATTAATAGATGCAATAATTGGTCTGCAAGCTGCCATATATCCTGACAATTTTGTTGGAGGAGTCAATCCAGTGCAGGTCTTATTGGATAAAGCAAGAAGGCAAACATCAGCTAAATTATAATAAGCTATTGTTTCCTCTATTGTTTTACGCCCATGAAAAAAAACATGATTTTCCAAACCCAAAGATAATGTCAATTCCTTTAACGCATCAAGATATGATCCATCTCCAACAAAATGAAGAATTGCGTTAGATTTATCAATACTCGCAAAGGCACGAATCATTAAATCGCAATTTTGTGCCTTCCCAATATTACCAAGAAACATAAAATCAATTATACCATTATCAATTGGCATTTTATTTACGGTTAAATATGTATTTTCAGCATGCTCGTACAAAGTTACCATTTTATTAGTACTAATGTTTAATGTTTCAATTAAATAATCACCAAATTCATCACATTTATTTAATATTAAATCAAAATTACTATATACATATTTAGATATTATTTTTGAAATTACATAAATAAGATTTGCTTTAGACATTGTCTTCCCACCACGAGAATCTCTAACGCTGTCTGGCCAAATATCCAAATTATATATTACTTTTTTGATATTATACTTTTTTCCATATTTAATGGCAGGAATACCTGAAGATATTGGAGAAAGCCCATAATAATAAATAATGTCAAAGCATGGTTTAATCTTTTTTAGTGTTTTTTTTGCTTGTCTGGCAAAGCTCAAATAATTTAATGCTAAATTAATTGCTCCATTCTTTCGAGGTCTTAAATTACATCTGTATACTTTTGCTCCAAAATAATTGGAAATTGTTTTATATGAATCTTCATAGCCTGGGTATATTTCTCCCTTAGGGTAATTTGGTAATCCAGTTACTACTGTAACATCATGACCTCGGTTAACAAGTTCAGAAACAATATCGTTTATTCTAAATGTTTCTGGATAAAAGTATTGAGTAATAACAAGTATTTTCACAATTACTTAAACTCCTCCCAATGTTCAAATAAAACTTTAAATGGCTCAGGATCATATTCATCATAAAAGTATGTACCTTTAGCTTGTTTAAACTCTAAAAGCCATTGAGCCAAACTGATTTTTCCACTATCTACTCTTTTACCGAAATCAATAACCTCAGACATATCAGTAAAAGGTATAAAGTTTTTCTTATCTTTTTTATCTATCTTTCCATTAAGGGTTGATTTAACCCACAAATATGAAAGTGGCATTCCAGCAATAGATCCAGTATGATTCCATGCAGATGCCCTAAAATTAGTTTCTAAAAAATAGTAAGAACCATCTTGATCTATCAAAAATTCAACTTCAAATATTCCTTCAAATCCAATTTCCTCAAACATTTTTTGAAGTTTTTCTCCCATATCTTTATTCTCAAAAGGAATTACATCGTGATATGGAGAATAGTAACCTTCGATAAGATATTTCCAAGTTAATGATGTTACTATCATCATTTCTTTTCCTTGATTTATACAAAATCCCTCTAAAGCGTATTCATTTTTTTTATTAACAAAACGTTGTATTAAAACCTGTGGACTTGTAATTACTTCATATGCTTTTTTTAATTCTTCTTCATTATTACAAATAAAAACATCTGATTTCCAAGACCCAGAATTAGGTGAAATATCTTTTGTAATTATTGGATAAACTAAATTCACAGGAATCTCACCTTTATTCACGACATATGAGTCAAGGACATTAAACCCATATTTTTTAGCAATATCCAATATTTTCTTTTTATCCATAAATTCATTAATTCTACCTGTTTTTCCAGCATTGTAACAAATGAATTTATCTTTAATTTCATCATAATGAAGATCAAAATATCCAACTGATTTGTCATCTGAAAACAAAACGATTGGTCTATGTTCATAATCAAAATGACCATATTCCTTCAATAATAATCTATAACCCTCTTCAACAGAATTAGCACGGTATAATTTCGAAATATATTTACTATATGTTGCAACTTCTTGTCTTCGTTTAATAGAAAAATATACTGGATAAATTCCATTTTCACCTAAACTTCTTATCAATCCAAGTGGGTTATAATGCTCTAAAGCGAAAACTATAACAAGGTGATCATTATAATTATTAATCATTTTTGTCGCCCTTTCCTTCTTCCTTATATACATTTTTACCTGTAATAACTGTTTTTACGATTCCAAAAAAAGTTTTAAAATCAATACTAAATTTCACATTTTGTGCATATTCTGAATCCATTTTAAATTGAATATCTCTGGATGCAGTTGCACGATAATCCAAATCAACTGTGCAAAACATTCCAGGACGAACATCGAATCTAGATTCATATTCATCTTTAGCATATTCATTATATTCCCAATCAAGTATTGGTCTTGGGCCAATAATAGCCATTTGTCCTAATAATATATTTATCAACTGAGGAAATTCATCAATACTTGTTTTTCTTAAAAACTTTCCAACTTTTGTAATTCTACTATCATTTTCACTGCTAGCTATTCCACCTTTTTCATAAGCATGGTTGCACATAGTTCGAAACTTGAATATTGTAAATATCTTTTTATTTTTCCCTATTCTTTTTTGTTTAAATATAGCAGGTCCCTTACTATCACATTTTATAATAATTCCTATAGCAATCATAGGTAGTAGCAAAATAGACAAAGCAATAAAAGAAAGTACAAAATCTATTAGTCTTTTAAAAAAATGTTTATACATTAGTTCCTCACAAATACACATTCAAAAGCTTCAGCATAATTACATCCTGATTGACCACCTCTATATGCAGCTAATCCTTCAATTACTTCTTTGCTTCTTGGATGTGGATAAGGTCTCATAACACCTTTGTATTTATTTAAAGCATCAATCTTAACATTCAATCCATCTTTACGAATCTCAACAAAATAATTAGCATTGAATTTATTTGATGCAGGTTCGAAACTCCACTCTGTTGAAGACATAATTTCCATAAATAACACAAGTTTTAATGCAGGAACGCCTGGTTTTCTTTGTGCTATTCTTGATGCTGCTTGAGCAGCATAAGATGTTTGAACATGATCATTATTAGTATCACTAGGATGATGCGTAATAATTGCTTCAGCACCAAAATCTTCAATACAGCCCTCAATAAACTTAACTAAATCTAGATGAGGAACTGTATTCATCTTAATGTTTGGAAAATTAGCAGCATAAGATTTGCTAACACCCATTATTTTAAATGCTTCTTCTTGATCACTAGCTAAAGTATCTGAAATATTGGCACGTGCAGCAGCATGATTTGCCATAGTTGCTACAGCAACCTCATCACCTTGATCAACTAATTTACGAATTGTTGCGCCAGCGCCTAACACTTCATCATCAGGATGAGCAACTACTATTAAATATTTCATAATTTGATTCTCCCTCTTTCTAAAACCATACAAATATTTAATTTAAGATTATATACTAATGAATTTTAAAATCATATAACGATTATAGCCTATAATAACACATATTATATTATAATATAAAAATCCAAAGATTGCCAACTTATAAAAAGAAAAGAGATTTATTTGTCTTAATATTACATACAAATAAATCTCTATTTTCTTATTTTGCTAATTATATTAAATGATTATTGCCTATTTTATTATCTAATTAAATAGTCCACTAATCATACATACACATTCATCAATAACACCATCAAACACTAACTCACTATCTTCAATCTTACAACTAGCAACTAAATAATCAATAACTGTACCATTTAAATCATTAACATTATAAGCTAGTTCTAGATGAGATAAAGAACATAATGGTGATAAATATGAAGTCTCTATTTTGAATCTTTGTTTAGTAGTCATAAATCTTTTACCATTAATCACAAAATTTTGGGTGAGTAATGTTTCATATTCATCTTTTATATTATAACTAATATCATAATATAATTTATCATTTTCTTCTAATAATTTAAGTTCTATATTAGATATTGTATATTTATCTTTCGCTGAAAAGATATAACCTGAATATGGTAACATACAATATTCATCATTAATCTTAGAATATAATCTATAATTATATTTTGTATTCTTATCAAGATTATTATATGTTATATTCTTTCCATTAATCACCTTTATATATTCTTCCTTTGCACTAGAATAAATATATAAATCTTTATATTTATCATCTATGTTACTAATAATAACTTTTATATCAAAAGATTCAGTTGTCACATTTTCACATTTAATTTCAAGTGTAGGTACACTTGCAACAATCAATAAACAATTACCATCACTTCTAGGATTACCATCACTAGGTGAATTCTGGATTGTGAGTTTACCATCTTGAATCAAGCAGATGGTGCTCGATCCACCACCATCTAGGTTGAATGCTTCAACACAGCCATAATATTTCATTAAAGCTGCTTCTTCATTTAAAGTACAACCATAACAATTAATGTTAGTTTGTCTACCATCAATTTCAGCCATTACAATCGTACCATCAGCTTTAACTCCAATTGCAGTTCTTGGATGTCTGTATTCAAGAGGTGCAACATTCTCTCCCTCTAACATTACAGTATGAGGATAACCAATCACACTATCATATTCTCCAAGTTCACCTTCTAAAACAAATTGAACTCTAATTTTAACACCTTGTTTTATTTTTTCTTTTACTTCATTATTATTAGTCTTAATAGCAAAATTCCTTTTACCTAAACTAGCACTAGTATCACCACTTACTTCACCAATACCATAAATAGATCTTTGATCTATTGCAACTAGCTTTTCAGCATTCACTACATAAGCATTACTAACATTGATAGTAACTGGTTCATGATTTTGGTCCCAAAAAGCAATGAAGCAACTTGTTTCACCATCTTTTGGTTCCACATTGATGTTATCAATGTCAATGCTAAAGATGGCATTGTCATTTTCATCAAAGATATCAAGTTTAGGTTTTTCACTAATACTTCCTGTTATATTACCTTTTAAAGTTCCATCTTTAAATCCAATACTATTCCATCCTTCATTTACCCTCATGTAATTACCTTGAACAACAGTTGAACCTGTTGAAGTATAAGGGTAATTACCACCTGCTGAAATGTCAAAGAAATCACCATTAATAGCACCTATTACTTTTTTGCCAGGATGACTAGCTTCATAATCTTCAGCCATTGCTAAAACTGTGGCCAAACTCCAATTACCATTCTTGAATTTAGCCCATGGTATAACTTCTAATCCTAAATCAGGAGAAATCTCAAACAACCTTACATCTGTAGGATAATATGTATTAGCCATCATCTTACCACTTGCAGCATAAGCTCCACCACCTGCTGCATTCATATCTCCTGTAATCTCATTAGGATCTGTAGTATTAACATAAGCCTTATCATAACGATACTTAAGACCAAATTCTAATACTCTATCTTCAACACTTTCTTTAACAGCATAAATAGCTTTATTATTCTCATAAGATCCTATTATTTCTACTTCTTCACCTTTATTATTTATTATTTTATTGTTTGCATTTATTTTTAAAGATAAACTTGATACAAAAATAAAAAACAAGAAAAGAGAAATAATTAAAAAAGATGATACTTTAATTAAACAATTATTAATAAAATTAACTTTCTTCATTTTTATCTCCATTTATTTATTTTTATTACATATTCATTTTACCATATATGTATTAATCATAAAAGGAAATAAAACAAATAATCTCTTAAATCATAATAAATAAAATCTATATCTCAAACAAGAAAATAAATAAATATATAAAGCAAACAATGAAGCACTAAGAAAAATAAACAGCACATCCCACCAACTGTAAAAAACATACGTATCCGTAAAAAAATTACGGAATATGTTGACATCTCATTTGCTTAGTGATAAAATGTATTTAGATATGGAGGAAAATAATATGCTTATTGGTTTTTCTGTTGAAAATTATAGAAATTTTAAAGATAAGGTTACTTTAAATTTTGAAAATGTACATGATTATGAATATAATAAACAATGCATTAAAAACGGTCTACTTAGCAAAGCAATAATATATGGTGCCAATGCTTCAGGAAAAAGCAATTTTGGCTTTGCTCTTTTTGATATTGTTGGTTTACTTACAGACAAAAATACACATTATTGTCAAAACGATGAACAAACATTCGTTAATGCAGATTCTGATTCAGATGTTGCAACATTCGAATATGTCTTCAAAAACAAGAAAGATACAATTACATATTTGTATAAGAAAAAAAGCCCTAAAATTATTACTTATGAAGAATTAGTAATAAATAAAAAAAGTATTTTTTCATATGACTTTGAAAAAAGGAATTTCATTCAAATTGATTTGAAGGAAATTCATGCTGAAAACGCTAATTTCAATTACTTTGAAAATAATTTTGCAGTTCTAAGATATATAGCTAATAATACAAGTCAGCCAGATAATTCACATGTTAAGTTCATCATGAACTTTGTTTCACATATGTTATGGTTTAGAACTCTACAAGAAAATGGATATATTGGCCTAATTTCAGGTAGTGAAAATGTGAATCAATGGATTTCAAACAATAATTTAGATAAAGAATTTCAAAAGTTTTTATTAGATTTAGCAAACATTGAAATTAATTTAGATATCGTTGATTTACAACAACCAATAAAACAAAAGTTTTTAGTTGAAAAACACAAGAAAGGTGTATTTGCTTTTGATCAAGTTGCTTCTAGTGGATGTAAAGCATTAGAACTATTATTTTATTGGACTAAGCGATTTAAAGATGTTTCATTCTTATTTATGGATGAATTTGATGCATTTTACCATTTTGATTTAGCAAGAAATGTTGTAAAGTATATTAGCGAATTTGATAATTTACAAGCAATTATGACAACACACAATCCATATTTAGCAAGCAATGAATTATTAAGACCTGATTGCTATTTCATTCTTGAAAATTGCAAATTAACTTCTTTTGCTGATAGCACTGAAAGAGAATTGAGAGAAGGTCATAATTTAGAAAAAATGCTAAAAAACGGAGAATTCAATGGGTAAAAATGTTCTTCTTATTATAGAAAGTGATTCAGACGAACCAAAATTCTTTGATAAATTATTTTCTAAATGTAATAGAAAAGCAAAATATAAATTCTATTCTTATAGAACTACTATTCATATCCTATCACAAGAATTATATAATAATTATCCTGACTTTGATGATGGGTATATTGATATTAAACTAATTTTGGCCTCATTAGAAAAAGATGAACAGAAAAAGGCACTTCTACTTTCTCAATACTCTGATATTTATTTAGTTTTCGATTTTGAGCCACAGCATGATCATCCTCATTTTGATACAGTAAGAAGAATGATTGCATATTTTAACAATTCCACAAATCAAGGTAAATTATTCATCAATTATCCAATGATGCAATCTTATAAACATTTTGATAAATTACCATGCCCTAATTATGAATTTCTAAAAGTAACTTTAGATGAAATTAAAGATTATAAAAGAATAGTTGGCGAATTTAGTAACTATACTGATTTAAATACATATGATTATATATTTTTTTATAGTATTACTATTCATAATCTAAAAAAAGCAAATAAGTTATTTGGGGATAAATATGAAATCTATAATGATGAAAAATATGTGAAACGTGACTTCACTAACATTTTTGATTATCAATTGCAGGCTCTTCAATGTAAAGAAATAGTTTATGTACTAAATACATGCATTTTTGCTTTAATTGATTTTGCTCCTAAAAAATTCTTTTCATTCATAGAAAAGCATAGAACTTTTTTACTAATTGATTAAATATGGTCATCTAGCATAATAAACATCAATTAAGAATTAAAGGCTTTAGAGCAATCATCTACTCTAAAGCCTTTAATGTAATTTTTATCATTAATCCTACTTCACTTGTCCTTTCTCTAAAGTTTCCAGTATTTCACTCACAACGCCTCGTTTCACTTTCATCAATAGTTCATAATTAAGTAATGTTTTAAATGTATTATTATAAAATTGCTTACTTTTTAATAATTATGGCAAACAGGGAATGTGGTCTATTGGTGGTTTTTCGGTGGTTTCTTGTGGTCTATTGGTGGTTTTTTGTGGTTTATTGGTGGTTTTTTGTGGTTTATTGGTGGT
This sequence comes from Bacilli bacterium, assembly GCA_017450215.1. GTDB lineage: Bacteria > Bacillota_I > Bacilli_A > ML615J-28 > CAG-698 > RGIG3506. Next base: position 59,122 of record JAFSVH010000063.1, read on the forward strand.
TTTTTGTGGTTTATTGGTGATTTCTCTAAATAAGGCTTATCTTAAGCACTGACTATTAAATAAACAATTAACTTCGATACGTATAATTAAAAAGTCGCAATACCTATATTTAAAGTATCGCGACTCTTCTAAAACAATAACTTAACAATACTCAATTAAATCTATACTACTAATAAATATATCTTTATTAAAAGAATTAAAAAGTATGTCATTACCAAATATAAATGGAATAATATCTTTTTTTGCTTCTTCAAAATCAATAGAATTAAATCTATCAAAAAGCAATTCTTTTAATTCTATTATTGTTAATTCATCTTTTTCCAAATATCCAAATCTCTTTAATCCACTAATCAAAAAATCTTTATTAATTTTAGCTCCTTTATAAATATAAAATAAATAATCATAAAAATCTCTACCTTTAATTCTATTTTTCCAACCACGATTTAAAACAGCAATTAACTTTGATGCAAATAAAGTTTCTATTTTGAATATTCTAATTTGTGAAAGAGAAGGATATGTTAATAATTTGAACTCAGTTTCACCACCACTAAAGCACTTAGTTTCAATTTCTACTTTTATAGATAATACTTCATTATTAATTATTTGATTAGCATATTCTTTATAACTAATTTCAAACAAGTGCTTCATATTAAATCTGAAATATCTTGATAGGACTGTTGAATCAACATTCTTATCTTTATTATAAATATTATAATCTATTAATAAACTATCTAATTCTATTTTTGCTAAAGAGATATATTTATCAAAATCAAATCCTGATATTTCTTTAATTAACATAAAATCTAATCCATCAGAGAATCTAGTTAGATCCCTAAAAATTCTAAGAGATGTACCACCATAAAATACTGCATATTTAAAGAAATCAGTTTTACCAAATCCTGATAAAATCACTTTTTGCAATGTTTCTTTCATCGCATTTTTAATTTCGTTAATATTTCTAGGATTTAGTCTTTTCACTTCATCAAAGAATAATGTATTAATCATATAACTTCTCCTCACTCAACATATTAGCAAACATCGATACATTTCTAGAATGATATAGTGGAGCTAATTCACTCACTATATTCTTATCTAATGTATCTAATATCATCTCATTAATCCTTAAATCTTCAAATATTAAAGCTCTCATGTCCTTCATATTTTGCATTGGTTTAATTTTATATAACATATCTAATAAAGCTTTTTCTTTTGTTGCCATTTTATATACATAACCATTAACATTAATTATATCTACACCATATGGGAATACTTGTTTAGGTACATCTTGATACATATATAAACCAAACATAGTATGATATTCTTTATTCTTCCTTTTATTATATGTTGCATTAGTAATTGCATATACTCTTTCAGGAATCAATTCATGAAAAGATAATGCACTTTCAAATGAAATATATGATGGAGAATAAATAGGATCTGCTAAATAATATCTTTCAACATCTTTATTAGTTTCATATAATCCTTTTGTAATTGGATATATTTCTTTATTAGTTACCATTCTTTGAATCTTAGTTTTAGGATTCTTATAATTCTTTAATTCTTCTAATAACATTTGATAAGTCTTTATCATATTTTCACCACCTAGTATCATTATACGATACTTTGTGGCAAAAATAAAGCATTTTTTAAATTTTTATATAATAAAAATAAAGTGATGAAAGATATAAACACCTCTCATCACTTATATAAATAAATATATGTATATATAAATATATTTAAATATATTTGTCTATTTATTATTCGTAAAAATCTTTTACTTCTTTTTCTAGATAATCTTTATATGGACTAACTACTTCTTCCCATGTTTTTGTAACACTTTCTCTTTTCATATATGAAATCATATCAGTTTTAAATGGATGAACATAACTAGTAGATTGCGTACAAGCTGAAGCAACAAATGGGTCAATAATCCCATCTTCTCCTAATCCACCAATAAAGGATCCATCTTCTTGCTTTTCACCTAACATAATTTTCATATATACTTTAACTGAAGCTTCGCTAGAAAAATTATTATTAGCAATTGCTCTTATTTTTTCTTCATAATTATAGCCATCACTTGCTTCATAATATTGCTTTGAAGTATTTAAGTAATCCATATATATTCTATATATATTTTCAGTTGTGCAGTCATCACCATAATCCTTATATGCCCATGATCTACCACTTGACATTACAAGGCTATCTGTTGTTGAAAGGGCGAATAAACTTTCTTCATTTTCAGTTGGGAATGGAACAAAACCTAATTTTGCATTATTATCACTCCAATACCTCTTATTAAAATATGTATCATTACTAACATCAGCTACTTGTGCGACACTAAACAAAGCTAAACCATCAGACCAATATTTAGAATTAAATGCTAATTCAAAATCAGTATCCATTGCACCAGCTAAAGTAATATCTCTCAATGCCTTTGCTGCTTTTTGTTGAATCAAACCATCCATGTTAGCACTTAGACCAACTATATCAAAAACCTTAACACCACTAGCATTAACTAAACCACTCCACAAAGCAAGAGCACCACCAGTTAATGCATAATAAGATTTACTATCAGTATTAAAACTATTTAATATATTTTGAACTTTAATACAATATTCTTTAAATGTATCAAAGTTCCAATCTCCATCTAAATACATTTGAGCAGGTTCTTTAATACTAGGATCTTTTTCTTTTATCTTTTCAAATAATCCAAGATTATAATATAGAATATTATCCATATTTAATGCTCTTTCATTAATTGTATATAATTTATCTTTATATGTTCCAGAATTAATAGAAACTTTATTCATATAATTATTGCCATATAAATTATAAAAATCAGTTAAATCAAGTAGTGCTCCTTCTTTCACAATAGTTGGAATAATAGAATCTTGAATTACATAAAAATCATATTCAGCTTTTTCGTTTTTATTTTCATTAATAATATAATTCCATCTTTGAGGACCCCATGGTGCATCATCAGGATATGCAACATAAGCTATCTTACAATTATATTTTTCTTCAATATCTTTAATAGCTTTTATTTTATATTCTCTATCATCTTTATCATAATAATATTCATTTTCAGTCTCTTTACCAAGTCTTGCATCATAAACACCTAGAGAATGCAAAGATTGAGCTATTTTAATTGTATATCCTTTTAAATCAATCTTTACTTCTTGATTCAATACCTCAAAATCAAATGATTCAGTTTTCTTAACACCTGATATTTCATAGGTAATAGTAATACTAGCATTTCCAACTTTCAATGCTTTAATATTACCATTATCATCAATAGAAAGAACATCAGGATTATCGCTTGTAAAAGTAGGATTAACATTTTCCCACTTTAACAATTCAACATCATCATATTTATCACTAGGATAAAGAACTTTTGATAAATTATATTCATCACCGACATATATCTTGCTATCACAATCAAAGCTTAATTCATAATAAGCATCACTATAATCATGCGTAGAATCTCTATCATCATTATCATCATCCTTATTATGATTATCATCATTTACATTATCATGCTTTTTATCATCATTTATATTCTTATCTTCACAACCAACTAGGCAAAAAATAAACAAGAATAAAAATAAACCAAATATGATTTTCTTCATCATCAATACCTCACTATAATAACCTGAATAGCCAACTACATTATATCACATTTACAAAGGGATTAAAATTAAAGATTAGCATTTTGTATCATTTTTTAATAGAGAAAGATAATAAATAATAATATTCTTACAGAATAAAAACGGCCCAGCTCGTTATTGAGTTGAGTCGCTTTTATTTTCTTTAACTTTAATCCCTAATTAAATACTTCTTTAAAACTTTTTATTATTTTGCTATAATAAATGTAATAAAAGGAGGTAATCGAAAATGAAAAATCTCATTAAAATAACAAAGCAATTTAACATAAAGACCTAACTCCATCGTAGAAATACAATGGAGTTTTTTTCGAAAAAAAGGAGGAAAAATATGAATATTAAAGAAAAGAAATACGATTTAATAAAATTTGAAGATGGTGATTTTAGTTTAGATGTAAATGTATCACCAAATGAAGAAACCGTATGGTTAAACGTTCACGATTTGGCACAATTATTTGAACGCGATGAAAAAACGATACGAAAACATATTAATAATGCACTTAAAGAGGAATGTATTAATTCAACAGTCGCAAAATTTGCGACAGTTCAAAATGAAGGAAATAGAAAAGTTACAAGAGAAATTGAATATTTCAATTTAGATATTATAACTTCCGTTGGATATAGAGTAAAATCTAAACGTGGTATACAATTTCGTATATGGGCTAACTCAGTTTTAAAACAATATTTATTAAATGGGTATGCAATTAATACTGAAAGAATTATGGCTTACCAATCTAATATATTACAATTAGAAGCTAATGTGATAAATATAGAAAATAGATTAAAGAATTTAGAAATGACTATATATTCTGATAATACTCAAATTATATTTGAAGGCGAGATATTAGAACCATATACATTTTTAAGAAAACTATTCTTTTTAGCAAGAAATGAAATAACTATAATAGATCAATATGCAGATAAGTTTTTACTTTCTATGTTATCTGATTTAAAAGTTAAAATATTAATCGTTACTTCTACTTCATCATATTTAAATAAAGAAATAATACCTAATAATATAACAATCATTCATAACGATATTATTCATGATAGATTCATCATTATTGATGATTTAGTATATGCAATAGGTTCTTCATTTAATGATATAGGTAAAAAAAGATTCTTTATGATGAAATTAGAAAATATTACAAAAAAAATGATATTAGAAAATAAATAATGAATTTCATATTATACCTAATGTTTTATATATAATAGATAGGTAACACAAAACAAATGTAAATAATAAGATATAAATTATAAATTAAAAAGTTAACATTAACCCAATGTATAAAGGATTAATGTTAACTTTAATATTTTATATTTATTAATCAAATAAACCACTCAAGATTGATGCAACCTCACCAGTAATAGCATCAAGCATAATACTACTACTTTCTACTTTTGCATTTACACATAATTCATCAGTTTGTGGATTCTTTTTACCCATCAAGTCATTTAAATCATATGTTATAGCAATATATGAAGATGAAGATAAAGGTGATTTAGTTGTCTTAGGAATAATAATCTTATTATCTTTTAGATAATATCTTTTATTCTTCACAACACAAGCAAGTGTTGATAATGCTAAATCATCATCACTATAACTACATTCAAGAATATAATTATTATCATCTTCTTTTAATATCAATTTATCTATTTCAATCCTGTGCTTACTTGTGTTGAATACACCTTCATATGGCATTTTCACAAACTCTCCATTGACTTTAGCATAAATTGTATATTTATGCTTTGAGAAAATTTCAAGAAATTCAAATCTATTAACTGTTTCACCTATCTTTTGAATCTTATCAAAATCATCATCAATAGTAATATATAAATCTTTATATTTTTCTATTTCTTTATCAACACTAACAACAAAGCTCATTGAAGTTTCACTAGAATAAGCACCAATTGAAAGTTCAGGAACTTTTACTACAACTAACATAGCATTACCATCAGCTCTTTGATTGCCGTCTGATGGTGAATTAACGTATTGTAATTCTCCATCAATTAATACAGCCATTGATGATGATCCACCACCATCAAAGCACCAAGCTTCAGTGCAACCATAATAAATCATTTCAGCAGCACTTTCTGTTCCATTCATTCCATATAAACCTTTAGATGCTTGTCTTCCATCGGTTACAGTCATAATGATAGTACCGTCTTCTCTTTTACCAACTAAAGTTCTAGGATATCTATATTGACTATAACCAGATAGTACTCCTTGATCAGCTACACTATCTTGACTAACACCATCTTTAACTAGACAATCAACATAATATATAGAATTATCTGCACCATTTTTAATATTATTAGATTCATATTGAATTCTAACCTTAACACCAATCTTTAAATAACTCTTCAATTCATTATTATTAGTTTTAATACCAAATTGATTTTGACCTAAATTCATAGATGTAATCTTAGTAATTAAACCTCTACCATAGAAATGATTTTCATCATAACTAACAGTATAAGCATCAATTCCATCAACAACATAAGCATCACTTACATCTATTCCATCACATTTATGCATTGTATTGAATATACCATAAAATACAGATGTTTCATTCTCTCCAGGTTCTTCATTTGTCTTTTCAACAACACATCTATAGATAATATTATCATCATGATCATAAATAGAAATATAAGGTCTTGCTTCTCTATCATATGAATTCTGCTCAACAATACTATTAGCACTTCCATCATTAGTAAATCCAATTTGATCACCATTGACAGTAAGCTTATAATTTTCACCAAAGACAGTCAAAGCACCGCTTGAAGTGTGATTATAATTGTTTGATGAATTGATATCAAAGAAAGAACCATTAATAGCAGCAATAACTTTATATTCAGGATAATGATATTCAAAATCCTCAGCAATAGCTTTCACTGTTGCAAGTTGCCAAGCACCATTTCTAACTAGAGCCCAAGGAACAACTTCAACCCCAGTATTAACAGGAATCTCTAAACCATAACACTTACCACTATATTCTTGATTCATAATAAATGGAACAGTACCATAAGTAGAACCACCTAAAGCATATTCAGTCATTCTTTCTTGTAAAGTAGTTGAAACAAAGATCGAATCATTGAAATATTTAACCCCAAAAGATAAATCTTTCTCTTCTAATCTCTCATCAGTTCTAAATGTTGCACCATTAATTTTTAATGTATCTCCATCATATTCCTTATATCCAATTTCTCCAGATACAGGAATTGCATTAATATTGATAAATGCTATAAGCATAAAAACTATAGTTATAATCGAAAATAGCAAAAATCTTCTAATATTTTTCATTAATATTCTCCTCATATTACTACCATCCTTCATATCTCATTTTAGTATTTATAATTATAGTATCAATAGAAAATTTACACTTTTTTACATAAAAGTTGCAAATTTTAAAACAAAAGTTGCAAGAAAGTTACAATCAAAAATTCTTCATCTCAATTATTTTATTATAATTTATATAAATCATCTCCATCATATTTATAATCTAATGATGGCACATCATCTTCAAATCCATTAATTGATATAAAACCTATTCTCTTTACTTTTACTTCTTTAATAGCATTAATTTGATCTATTTCTTTTTTCACAATGTTTTTACTCACTTTACATTTTAAATATTTTACTTCTATAATATCGTATGAATCATTTCTATCTAATGCAATGTCAAATTCATCATTTATATGATTAATACTATCATCATAATAATATGAACCAACATTATATATATTATTAATTTTCTTCTTCTTTAATAATTCCCAAATATAATCTCTACATATATCTTCAAATCTTCTAGAAATAAATTCATTTAATGACACATCAATAAAACTATCAAAAAAAGTATCACTATCCATTTTGTCAATCAAATATTTTCGCTTGTAAATATATGTATAATAAAATCTAAGGATATTATCATTAATTTGATAAGTAGCTTTTCTTTCTTGATTCAATTTATTTATTGGATATTCTTTTTTAATCAAGTCAATCTCCATCAACGGTTTCAACATCTTGCTCAAATTTCCAGTTTTACCTTTATCAAGATCATCTTCTAATTCTTTATAATGTTTTTTTGAATTTTTAAGGCAACTTAACACTCTATCAATCATAGTTTTGTTAATCATATCAGTTAATAATAAACTATCAACATATAAATAAACTGGACTACTCTTATTCAGTAATAATCTTTTTATATTATCAATTAAAGATAGTTCATAATCTATTTGACACAAAATGAACGGTGAACCACCAAAAACGGCATAAAATGCCACCTTATCATATGATGATATGTTTTCACAAAATATAGATGCATCTAAATAATTAAGTTCTTTTAACTCTAAAGCACAAGTAAATCTACCAAATAAAGCATTCTTTTCTTGTAATAAATCCTTCATCATTGATATATGTGATCCAGATATAAAGAGATTGATATTTTTTAATTTATTATCAATTATATTTTGAAATAAAGAATCTACTTTTTTAGAGTCTTCATATTCCTTTAAATAGCAATATTCATCAATGATTACAACAAACTCTTTACCTAAACCATTAATGAAAGAAAACACTGAATCAAAAGTATTGTTTTCAAAAGAAAACTCATTAGGCATTATTGATAATCTCTTCATTTCATCTGTTAAAATTTTAACATTATTCTCAATTGTATCTTTTATACATTCATAATATATTACTTCGCGACTAGAATATCTTTTTACAGCTTCTAAAATAAGAGTTGTCTTACCAATTTTTCTTTTACCATAAACTAAAGTGGCAGATGAATTTTTCAATAACTCTTCTTTTAATATTGCTAATTCCTTATCTCTTGCTACAAACATCTTTATCTCCTTTCTATATAATTCACTGAATTTATTTTCACTGAATTATCATTCAGTAATATTATATAATAATATAGTTATTTTTGTCAACAAAAAATATACTAATTACAATAATGTCCTGACTATAATAGTCAGGACATATCATCATTTATTAATTATAATAAGAGGAATTAATACTTCATTTAATGTAGCACCAGCATGATGTGCTTTAATCGATGTATTAAAATCATAACTTAAAAAATATTTATTAGTTGCTATAGCAACATAATCACCTAATGAATATTTAATTGAATCATGAATTTTTAATTCACCATTTATATCAGGTATACCGAATATATAATTTTTTAGTATATCTTCTTTACTTAACAATATAAATTTATCTTCAAAATAATAATCAAATAAATATTCAAAATTCTTTTTTTCTTCTTCTTTCACATGAAAGATTGCACATCTTCCTTCACAACTAAATTTTTTGGTTAGCATCTTATTCAAATCTTTAAAAAGAGAGAAATCAATTGGTTCACAATCAGTGAACCCATGATCAGCAACAATGATAAGACAACTATCTTTGTCAATCATTTCACCAATCTTTTCAATTCTTTCATTGATATATTTCATTCTTTGATTAACAAGTTTACTCTCTACTCCATTTTCATGAAGTAAATCATCTGGTGTATCAAGATAACAATATACAAAATATTCCTCTTCAACATTATCAATGATTCTTTCTAATTCATCTAATTCATCACTAGCACTCTCGTAACCATCTGGTCTAAATGAAGGAAATATTTCAAATGTTTTATATCCATTATTATTAATCTTATCAATTATAGATTCATAACCAATTATCTTACTAACATCTAAATAATCTTGTTTTTTATTATTATAATATTCTTCATCTCTAAACAGAATAATCGATGGATGAATATCATCTAAATATAAATGCCAACCAAGCCAACCACTCTCAATCGGCATCTTGCAGGAAAGTAGTGCAGTTGTAGCTGATGCTGTAGTAGGAGGGTAACATGAAAAAATACTCTTCTTGATATTTTTTCTTATATAAGCATCTTCATCAAGATGCTTATTAATAATATTAATCCCCATCCCATCTATTAACATCAATATTATCTTTTTCTTATTTAATAATGCTTCATCTACTTCTTTTAAAGTTTTATGTTTAACATCAATTTTAAAATGTTTTAGAATTGATGATGAAACATTTATTAAACAATTATCATAATTTACAAATTTTATCATTATTATTAATTATATTTGAAGAAAGCATAACCAAGTGAATTATACAAATCTATAATCCAAGCTGTATATCTATGTTGAAAACCTGGTTTTTCTAAGAAAATACAATTCACTCCATCTACTAATCTTCCATTACTTACATTAATCGCTGTTTGATAATCATATTTATGATTAGCATACATATGATCATCATCACCACAACTATGGTATGCAAATTTAATATCATAAGGATCATTAGAATCAGCTAATCTCTTCTTTAGTGCATTCATTTGAGTATCAAGACCATAAGATCCACCTGAATAGTATCCGAAATATCCAAAATATTCTAAATCATATGCCATAACACCCCAACCAATCATAGAACCTCTTGAAAGACCTGCATATGCTCTGTATTCTCTTGAAGGAATAAAATCAGTAAGTTTAACTTCATTAACATTCTTTCCATATAAATGAGCTTTTGTTCTATACATCGTCTCAGCAAGTGGCATAATATTATTAACTAATTCTTTATAGAAGTTAGCAGTACCATTTAAGTTTTCAGTTGGTGTAACTACAATAGTAGGTTCACAAGTCTTGTAATAATGTAAATTATCAAGTACTACCTTAGTTTGTTCCGTATATCCACCTTTATAACCAAGTTGTGCTAGCCAATAAGCAGCATTCTCTCCACTACCGTGAGTCAAATACAATACATTATAATCATCATTATTGTTATCATATCCATATGGAAGATATACAAAGAATGTGTTTTCATATGCACGATTATTAGCGTAATCATAACTTTGGAATACAACTTTATCTACTCTACCTTTTTCAGGACAATTAGTATTTAAGAATTGATCAGGAATCTTATCACTTACAAATTTCATTTCAAAACCACACATAGTACACTTACCTCCTACAAATCTATGATCAGCTTTAGCACCACATATACTACATCTTTCACCACATGGTGTATCTCCATGATCACAAACATAAGTACATATTTTACATACACCATTTACATATTGGTGCTTACATATTGTCCTATAATCAATGCCACAGATCTTACAGATACCACCATTTAATACTTCATGAAGACATTCATATTCACATCTTGTACATACACCATTATCAAAGGTATGATGACAATAATTTTGAATATTCATATTACATGTATCACATACACCATGTGTAACATGTTCATGTTCACACTTCTTTCCACAGATTTCACAAACACCTTTTTCGAATTCATGCTCACAAATATCTTGAAGTGCTACACCACATATTTGGCATATATCATCTTCCATAATTGAATGATTACATTTATAACCACAAATAGTACAAACACCTTTATCATATTCATGATCACAAGTAGCAGGATCTACCTTTTCTTCACAAGCAATTAAAATAACACTAAATAAAACAGCAATTAATAATAAAGCAATTCTTTTATAAGCTCTCATATTCCATTCCTTTTCTTTATATTTTTTTAAATATATTCCATTATAACATATTATTATAAAAATAGATAGGTATAATATTGATTTCTCAACATTATACCTACCCTTTTTAGAAAAACTATGAAAAAATAAAATAAGTCAATTTTTAATTTAATTCTATTTCTTATATTTAATTAAGCAATTGTAATATATTTCTTTTCTTGTTTCTTAGTTTCTTTTGGAAAACTAATCTTAAGAACACCATTTTCCATCTTTGCAGTTATATCTTCTTCACTATATCCATCACCTAGATAGAATGATCTAGATACATTACCAACGAATCTTTCGTGTCTAATATAATTCTTCTTTTCTTCATCAGCTTTCTTTTCACTGATACCTTTTATAATTAATACATTACCATCTAATGAAATATGCACATCTTCTTTCTTGAATCCTGGCATATTAACACTAATCTCATAATTATCACCATTAAGTACTACATCAGATTTCATCATACCATCAAAATCTCTCAACCAATTATTTCTTGAATTTCTTTCACATAAATTATTCATAATTTACCTCCTGTAAAAAAATAACTATTATAAATAATACATT
>JAFSVH010000064.1 GCA_017450215.1 Bacilli bacterium
CCCCTCATCTTCTGCGTGACAGGCAGACGTGTTAACTTCTCCACTAACGACCCATTTTTTATTTAAGCCATTTTCTAATAGTATTATCTGTTACACCATACATCCTACCGATAGCACAATAACTATTAGTTTCTAATAATTTTTTAATTTCTTCTTTTGATGGTCTATCTTGAACTTTTCTTTCTCCAAATCTTTTACAAGTCATACAACAATATTTTTTATCTTTGATTTTAATAAATTCTTTTCCACATACCACACATTTATCTGTAAAAGGAATACATTCATAAACATTGTTATGACAAATGATTTCTTTATATTGTCCAGAATGATATCTAGCGTGGTCTTGTTGCGTTTTAAAAACCATCAAGTTGGATATGTCATTATTATTTCTATTTTCGTCTTTGTGATGAACAACTTCATTATCTTCTAAAAATCTTCCTAATATTTGTTCAGCAATATATCTTTGTTCTAAAATACAACCATTCGCCCTTGCTTTAGGATGATTAGGACAATAAACTTCTTTATAACTAATAGTCATAATAATGCCTCCTATAATATTAAATGGCAGGGGCGGTAGGAGTCGAACCCACTCGACACGAGTTTTGGAGACTCGTCGGCACACCGTCGCCTCGCCCCTAGAAAAGAGGTACCTCTATAAAGTAAAGAGGTGATTGAATGAGCAATAAGTGATAATAATATTTTGTCCTACCAAAATATATTCTCTAATCCATCCTTTGTGTCCCGATTTGTATGATGGAACTTACTTATTGAATAGGCGTTTTCTGTTCTATATACCGCTCGAGCCGGCATTTATCATATAGTAACCTGTTAGGAGTCCGTTTGTCTGACCACGCCTCTCTATACTATCCTCAATTATACATATAATTATATCATATTTTCTTTATTTTGTCAATAATAAACTACCAATTTTTAGCAAATTCCTCGATTTTTTCTTTAGTTTCTGCATCTAACAGACCATTTTCTAATTTTATATTAATATTTATGGCTTCTAAAGCTTTGGCTAAATGGTCTAAATTTTCAATTGTTGACCAGACTTTAGCATATTTAATAAAATCAATAAATACATCTATACAATTAGTCACATCTTCATAATTATCAAAGCCAAAATCAAATAGAGAATTTTCGATTTCCTCTTTTAATTCTTGTTGCTCTTTACCTAAATTATGAAGGCAATTTTCGCAAGCGTATTTGCCATTTTGAAGTTGTTTATCTGCTTCTTTGCCACATTGGCAACAAAAATGACAATCATAACTATCACATAATTCGTCAAATAAATTATCTTCATCAATATCCATTTTATAAATAGATTCCAAACATTCATCTAACATTTTAGCACATTCATCTGGTGTCATTTCTCTGTTTGCTTCTGGGTCTCTTAAACAATGTTTGTACCATCTAACTTTATAATCTTTCCATTTAAAATTATATTCTTGATTATATTCATCATCCCAACTATAAGCCTCTACTTCAAAAACATCGTTTTTGAATTTATTACCTGTATTACTAAATGGACTCTCATATTCTTCTTGAGTAGTATTCCACATTACTCTTGATAATTGTTCGTCAATTTTAGTAAAAGCTGCTTGAACATAATTAGGGATACTTTGCCAACGAGTTGACACGCCTTGAGTATTGATGCTGCCAACACTAATGTCTAAAATATCATCATCTTCGCCATCATTATCCCAATGATACATATCTTCTTGCCCATCATTAATTTCTTCTAATTCATTATCAGAAATTTCTTGTTTTTCAGCAATTTGAATAAATAATATATCATCTCTAATATCATTTTTCTGTAATTTATTATCAAATTCTGTATTGCCATCTTCCCAAGGAACTCCAACATAAAGATTACTTCCATCATCAAAAATAAAATCTAAATGTGTTATATCTTTTGCATTAACTCTTTTATAAAATGGGTGTGTTTCTTCTTCATCAAACATATCAGCCCATCCACTATCAATATTCATACCTTTTTTATTTAGTGCTAACCAAACAAAATCAGTATAAGCGTGCGTCCACATTTCTCCTGGCGTAGTATATTTACTTAAACCATTAACGTGAACATCAAAAGAATATTTGATATTTCCTAAACTCAACTTATAAATACCATCGGCTGGTATATTATAAACTTCACAATTTTCTAATACAATATCAACACTTGCTAATTTTTTATTTGCAAATGGATGTAAATCTTTATTATCCTTCATTTATTTGTTCCTCCCTATAAGCATCAGCTTCCATTAAAATTTCTAATTTTTTATATAAGTCTTCTCCAAGGAGTTCTTTTGTCTTTTCTAAATTACCAATAAACTTATCCATATGATGATATATTAACATAGATATTTCCATTGCTTTGTCGTCTAATGGATTTAATAAATAATAATGATTATTATGTTTAAATTGCCAATATATTAAATATAAATAAGCACTTATAGTATGATGATTATAATAGGTATATTTTTGTTTTTCTTCATTCCATTCTCTCGAATAAGGTTTACCTATATCGTGAAAACGTCCTGCAATACCTAAATTTTCATCACCGCCACTTAATTCAAATGCTTTTTTAGATGTTAATTCTAAGTGCTCTAATACTGTCGCATTATGATGTTCATTATGTTGGTCATAATCTTTACCAATACGTAACATCCAACCTAAAAAATCACTATAATCTTCATCAAAATTACTAGAATAACCAACAAATATTTTATCGTAACCTTCATATTTCATTGGTATATCTATTGTTTTAAACATTTGGAATAATTTATCAAAAGGTAATCTTCTTTCTGGTCTCGTAAAGTTTCTTTCAACTAATGTTCCCATAGTTGCTAAACATAAAACAGCAAAAACGTGATTATAATATTGTTTCATTTCATCTATTAAAGTTTTTCTTCTTTTAAGATTTAAATTTGTCGCATTATATATAACGTGTTTACCTTCTTCTAAATGTTGTTTACATCTCTTATTCATCTCTTGAAAAACTTCTCCATTATGAGTTTGGTCTTCCCAACCATATAATTCATTTCTAATATCATCACTAGAAAGAATAACGGTTTCAATAGAAGTAAGACTTGTAATATGTTCTTTCATTTGTTTAGCAAGAGTATCTTTACCTGAACCAGGTAGACCTATCATAATATATAAATTATTTTCTGTCATTTTTTACCTCCTCATATTCTTTTTCTGTTATGAAGTAAAATTCATTATCGGTAAATCCTAATTCATTATCTTTTAAGATGACTTCTACGACACCTCTCCAAAGATAATGGATTCCGTCTTTTTCTTTTATTGAAATTAAGTTCGCAGAATATTCTAATATCATTTTAGCTTTTCTACAAACAATTGCAAATATTTTTTGATTTGGATGTTCTCTAGCATATTTACTTAATTCTAAATCAAATATTGCTAAATAATCATTATCTGTTATTTCCATTTTTCTTATTACTCTTTTCTGGAGCTATATTATGTGATGTTAATTCACTCTTATATCTATCCATTTCAATTAATGCCATAATTGAATAATTAGCTAAATCTAAAATAGTATCTTCAATTTTTTCATCTGCTACTTTAGCTTCGCCTTGTTTTTGAGTTAAATTAATAACCCTATTCATTTTATCTTCCATACGAACTAGAAATGATACTAATCCCCATTCGTCAAATGTTTTAGCTGCAGAATCTCCATAATCAGCCTGTTTACGTTGATATAAATCTAACATACCATCAACGATTTCTTTAAATTTATCTACCTTATTATACATTTTATTTTTCCTCCTTATATTTCCATTTATATCCTCCTGATTGATTATACCTACCAGCACAACAATTAGAAATTCCGCTACTACGAATACCTAATTCTTTAACAGCAGATATAATACAAGGATATTCTTTAATAAAATTACCATCTAAATCATATTGTAAAATAGGTCTTAACATTGCACTATTTTGACTAATTAATTTATTTCGGTTTCCGTAATTAGAATTATATTTTTTATCACACCATTCGAGATTTAAATAAAAATTGTTTTTCTTATTTTCATCAATATGGTTAACTTCTGTATAATGATTTGGATTTGGAATAAAAGCTTCTGCAACTAAATCGTGAACATATTTAGAATATTTAATTTTATCTTTAAATAAATATGTTCTCATATATCCTTGATTATCAGTTAAAGTTAATAATTTAATAGTATTAGTAGAATGATTCCATTTTAAACTTTTAATTTTTCCATAATTACTAACCTGATATAATCCCTCAAAACCTTTTATATCTTTCCAAATTTCATCAATCATAATTCTATATTACCTCCACTTACAGTTTCAATATAGGCTTTATTAGCCCATTCATTAAAATCTAATCTCTTTGGATTTTCTTCTCCATTTAAATATAATAAAATTGCATAATGTAATAATGTATTTACTAAGATATAATAATCTCCATCAAGATATTGTTTTGTCATTAATATTTTTTTAGGATTTCCTTCTTCATCAACACTAACTAAACCTTTTAATTTGATAATAAGTTCATCATCATATTTACTTTTATTTAATAAATGAAACATCTTATCTCCTATGATAACGCATAACTACGATAATCAGATTCTTCTAATTTTCTTGCTTCTTGAACTTCTTTTGATGGTAAAAGTTCAGGATATTTATTTTGTAATTTAGGTCTAGTTCTTCTGACACTTTCAAAATATGGTAGTCCATATTCTTTATGATTAAACATTACATCTTGAAAACTCAATTCATCAAGATTTGGAAGAAATTCCTTAAAAACTTCATAAACTAAAGTAAAATCATCTTCTCTAGTATATGGTTTTTCTTCTAAAACCTTTTTAACTATAGGTTCTACTTTTGCACATTTACTCATTGTAGGGTGTCCCCTCCTTTACATAATGTTCTGCTAAAAATAATTCCCACACTTCGCTGTTAATCATTCCTAGTCTTTCGTTTTCGTTTAACAAATAATTGTTTTCATTAATGAGATTTAAATTTGCCTTTTCCATAGCATTAATTCTTTCTTCTAATTGTTTATTCTTTTCATTTGTTTTAGTAACAAAATAAACAATAAAGAAAGACTCAATAATTAGAATAGCGAATAATATATATTTTAAAACAACCTTTTTATCTATCTTTTTCATTTTTAATCACCCATACTTCTTTCAAAATAAGCTTTACACTTTTGGTCTTTCCAAGCCTCTGTTATTGAGATATGGTCACAATTATATTCATATGCTTTATTATATATAAACATCATAAATAATGCCATTACAACACCAATTAATATAAATCCAAAGCATAACATAATGTCTTTTCTATCTAGTTTCATAATATCACCTATTCAATTTCCCATTTATCAACACCAAGGACTTTATATAAATATTCAGAGTCTTTTTTAATCATACTCTTAGTTATTTCAAGTTTCCTACAAACATCTTGAATTCCTTTGACTGGTAATTCTTTATCTGAGAAATATAATCTCAATAAATATGCTAAGAAGTTATCATAATCATCACATTTAGCTAATGATGTAATTGGCTCTTTATTAAATAATCTTTTAATAATGTTGTCGTAATCTTTTAAATCTTTTTTTATATCTGCCGTACATTTACGAGCCTCTTCAGCATCAGCTTCTGCTTTATTAGCTTTATTTTGATAAGCTAAATATTGATTAAAACCGTCTCCTTTTTCTTCTAATAGAGCTATATATTTATCTCTCAATAAATCTCTATCTTCTGTCACTTCCTTAAGTTGTGCTTTAGCAGTCTTTAATTTCTTTTTAGTCTGCTTTTCTTCCAATTTTTCATTCTTGGAAGGTTCGTTTTCGATAAACTTGTCGTTAATGTAGTCCATCAACTTACTCATCTTTATCTCCTCCTCTATCTTAATTAGAGAATAACATAATTATTTTTCTTTGTCAAGTTTATTTTTAAATTTTTTAAAAATTTCTATTGTGTCGTCGTCAATCGGTAGTTGCCAAGCCGTATGGTCTGTAAACATTATTGAATATAATTTCTTTGTTTCAAATTTACTATCATCATAATAATCATATATATTTTTAGCTTGTCCTTTAAGAACTTGAACGTCTTGAAGATATAAAATATCATCAATATCATACATATCTAATAAAATATTAGTTCCGTTTTTATCAACACAAATATATTCTGCGTTGGCGTTAATTGGTGTTTTATCTTCTTTTGTTTTTCCCATTTTTATTCATCGTCCTTTGTAAAGTTTTTTCGCCATTAAGTTCATCTAACTCAGTTCTTAAGGCTTTTACTTCTTTCCTTGTTTGTTTAATTAACTCTTTCTTTAAATATAATAAATATTTAATTTCTTTTTCTCTACGTTCTTTTTCACTCATTTATTATTCTCCTTTAGTATAACATATCTCCATATAATTCTCTTTCTTTATCTTCTCTATCTAATTCGAGACATTTACAAGTGTTTTCTTTTAAATAATTTACATCTAAATTAAACCATTCAGCTAAATCTTTATCATAATATTTAGGTTCATAAGTTTCAATTTCTTTTATAGTTTCATTAAAAGCATTAAATAACCATTGTAATCTATAAGATTGTAACCAATTTGCTTTAATTTCGCCAGCCCAATTATGTTCTAATATTCTAATTAAGTCTATTAAATCATCTTTAGGCATTGATTTAAGAGTTGAATCTTTATAAGGTCTATAACCTTGTGATTTTAAAACTTCTTCATTTTTAATATCATATACTGTCATATTTTAATCCCATCCGAAACACCCACTGTAGAATCTATCAAATTCTTTATCTGGGCAATATTCAAAAAATGGTAAATTCCAATTACTATCTACAATTTCTCCACAATCTGAACATCTCGCCTTTCTACCAGTTAAATCTGGTAATTCCGTAATCACTTCAAATGCTTCAGGTTTCGGTGCACAAATTAAACAACAGGGTTTATTATCTTCCCCATAAGTTGCATTTGCAGTATGCCCACACTTCATTAACACTTCGTTCATTTTATCCCTCCTCTATCTTATATAAAAATACTATCATATTTTTACAAAAAAGTCAATAAAAAATACCCTATTTTTGAGGGTATTTAGTAAATAATTCTAGTAAGAAAGTATTTCTATCAACAGTTTTATGACGTGTTACAGCCATATTAATTGCTTTTGTTTGTGCTACTATATAACACATTTCTTTTGCTCTTGTAACGGCTGTATATAACCATTCATTTGATAATAATATATATGAAGAATTATCAAAACCAACAATAGTAACTTTAAATTGAGAACCTTGAGATGAATGACAAGTAATTGCATATGCTAATTCAAGACCTTCATAATATTCTTTAGGTATAACAATTTCTCCTTCATCAAAGAAATCTACTATAATATAATTCTTAGCAATCTCTTTGACAATACCCATAGAACCATTATAAATACTTGTTTGTATTCCATCTGGAGTCTCAACATCATAATGATTTTCTCTATTAATAATTTTATCATTAACTCTTAATACATTCTTATATTTAATTTTAATTTCAGGTTGAAAATCTGATATTTTTGGGTTAATTCTCTTTTGTATTTCTCTATTAATTTGGTCACGAGCCAAAGCAACTCTTTGATTTTGAGCAACTATTATTTGAATGTCTTGTATGTTTTTGTTTTTATTATATTCTTCCATAAAAGTTTCTATCAAA
>JAFSVH010000065.1 GCA_017450215.1 Bacilli bacterium
AAATATATAAATATATATACATATATTAATAAGAAAAGAAAAAATATAAAAAATTATTATAAATAATTATTATATATAATATTTTTATTTATAAATATTTCGTGGTATTATGGTTAATGTAAAGGTGATAAATATGGATAATTTTAAAATACATTTCTTTAATACAATTTGGTCAGATTTAATTATCTTAGAAAAAGATAATCATTTTGCTTTAGTAGATACAGCTAGTGCTTTTTATTATCCTGATATAAAAGAATATTTTGAAGAATTAAAAATAGAAAAATTAGATTTTATTATTCTTACTCATTTTCATAGTGATCATTATGGGAATATAATAAACATCTTAAATGATTATAAGATTGATACTTTATATTTTAGAGAATATACTAATTATGAATTAATTGGCTCTGATGGTAAAGTAGCTTGTGAAGAATATAATAAGAAAGAAAAAGAAAAAAGTGACAATATTATTAAAATTGCAAAAGAAAAAACTAAACTAATAATAGTAGATGAAAATTTAAACGAGATTAATTTTAGAGGCATAAATATTGATATTTATTGCAATAAATTGATTGTGAAAGAAATGTATGAAAATCCTTCTTCTCCTTATTATCAGGAAAGAAAATTCAATGACAATTACAATAGTATTACCTTATTCATAAAAATAAATAATCACACTATCTATCTTGGTGGTGATGCTACTGATTCAAATGCATCAATTGATGAATTAAAATATTTATCAAGTAATGCAATAAAAGAAATATACAAAAAATATAATATCAATTCTATTGATATATACAAAACTGCTCATCATGGTGGTCCAGGTAATAACAATTTAGATTTACTTACATTAATTAATCCTAAATATGCAATAATCACAAATACTGATAAATGGTTAGATAATTGGTCAACATACGATAATATTAATAAAGCAACTAACAATGAATGCAAAATATTAAAGACTGATTTTTATATTCATATATTTGATTTATCAAATGATGAAATTAAATTAATGCAAAAAGAAGCTGAATCAATGTTTTTAAAGCTTAAAAAAGATTAAAACAGCCATATCTTTATAGATATGACTGTTTTTTTAAAAAAATAATTTTTTATATTTATTTTTTATATTTATATATGTTTTTTTATGCTTTTTTATTTTCTCCTTTTTTAAAACATTTTTCAGTTATAAAATTATAAACAACTACAGCAAGAAAAGCACCAACCATTGGAGCTATTAACCAAATCCAAATCTGTGATAATGATGTAGCATTACCAGCAAAAGCTTGAAGTACTGCAGGAGCTAAACTTCTTGCAGGGTTAACTGATGTTCCAGTCAAAGCCAATCCTAATAAATGAACTAATACTAAAGCACCACCAATGATTAAACCAGCACGTTTACCATGAGGTTGTTTTGAATCAGTTGCTCCTAAAATAGCTAACAAGAAAATCATTGTAAGTACTACTTCTGCAATGAATGCTGAAATGTAAGATACAGCAGTTAGTTTATATGAAAGGCCATCTAATTCCATTAAAGTTTGTTGAATTGCATTTCCACCCAAAGCACTAAAATCAAAACCTAAGCAAACAGCAAGTAACAAACTACCAACAAAAGCACCTACAACTTGTGCACAAACATAAGCTAAGAATGTTTTAAAATCAATTTCTTTCTTTATAAACATAGCAAATGATACAGCAGGATTAATATGACAACCACTGACATTTCCAATTGAATAAGCCATAGCAACAATAACTAAACCGAAAGCTAAAGATGTAGCAACAAAATCAGCATCAGTTACAACAGCAACACCACAAGCAGCAAAACATAAAACGCATGTTCCAACTGCTTCTGCAACCATCTTTTTTAATAAATCTTTCATAAATTTCCTCCTAATATAATTTATTTTACTCATCTTACTAAATCTTGTCAATAAAACACATTCAAATCATTTATAATTAAAATAATATGTATATTGTAAAATGTAAATAGAAAAAGAATAATGTTAAAGGAATATATAAAAAATTAGATACGAATAACGTATCACAATTGTTTATCTAATATGTGTGTGTTTTGCAAAATGTTTCATTTGGGCATTTAGTTTTACAAAATGTTTCATTTGGGCATTTTCTTTTACAAAATGTTTCATTTAAGCACTTTAACAAAATGTTTCATTTACAAAATGTTTCACGTCTATAACGTAAGAAAGCCAGCAGAGTATAATCCCCGCTGGTCGTTTCATATTTGTTCTTCTATATTAATACCACACGCTAATTGGAATTCCAAAGTATGTTTTCCTTTTACAACTATTCTTTCAATTAGAGTTCTCATTATCTATTAAACATTATAATTCATTCCCGAATCTTTAGTACAAATATTATAAACATCATTAGTTCAACACAATCGCATAAATTACAACTAACTAAAAACACTTTCTGAGTAGATATTACTCTTGAAGTGCTTTGTTTTATCGCCATCCAGATTCTTTCTTCAATTGTTCATTTAATTCTGCTTGTTCTTTTTTCTTTATTTCCAAAGCGTCTTTTTTAGTTACTGCTTTTACGATTACATCCCAAACAACAAACAATAAGATTACCAACAATAACGAAATAATAATTTTAACCCATATATCTTTCAAGAACAACAAGAAAATACTTATTACAGCAAATGGAATTGTACCTATAGCAGCTGCTACATGTACCTTATGCCATATCTCTTCAGATTTTAAACATATTTCTCTTTTTAATCCAACAGGGCCAATTTTAACAAATGGAAAACTTATAATAATTATTAAATACATAATCAACATAACAATGTTTAAAATAGTTCCCAAATCCCAAATGAATTCAAACATAATTTCCTCCTGTTTCCTGTATTGGTAATGTCTTAATATCTTCTTTCTTACATTATATCATGGATTAAAAAAAAGCACCAGTTAATTAATATAAAATACCAATAATTTGTGTACAAGCACAGTCACCTTTTCTCTCAAAGATGTAAAAATCTTGTCAATGAGTAAAGCAGCACAGCAAAGCCACTGAGTGCAAAAAAATCCATGCATTCGTACAAGACTTCTTTTATATAGTTAAGCTCTCGGTATTGTGCAGTTGAATCTGCAATTTTTCAACTATTTGTTGGAATTCTTCATCTTCTCTAGCAAAATCAAATATTTCAATTTTCAAATCATTTAAAAATTCTTTATAATGTTCATTAATATCACTATTAAATGCCCATTTAGTTGGATCATCTTCTAATCTATCTACTAGAAAACTTGTATTTTTTAATATTTCTTTATTAATATACATAATAACAAATTCTCTAATATGAAAATATGATTTTTTAATATAATCAAGTGTCTTTTCTTTATTCATTATTTGTGCTTGGTCTTTAGCACATCTCATATAAATATCTGATATTCTACAATGATTAAATCCATAATCTCCATTTTCAAATACTATGTCTAAAAATTCTTTATACTTTAAAAGCTGCATGTCTCTTTTACCAACTTCAGCTCTTCCATATGTTGTTATTAATTTTGAATAAAATAATTCAACTAAATTTGAAAATATTTGCTGCGTAGCCTTTATTCTTTCTACTCCAGTAACAACATCTGGCCAAAACCAATCTCTAGTAACAATCATATTTGGAAGCTTTTCAACTATTGCTTTTGCTTTATCTAATTCTTTTCTTCCAGTATAAATTAAAATTAATTGTTGCATAGCAAGATATCTAATAGAATCATCTAAACATTTCTCTAAAATATTATTTGCTAACTTAATAGTTTTTTGTTCATATTCTTCTTGATATTCAATGTATGTAAATGAAATTGTAAAATAAACACCCATTAATCTGTATTTTATATTCCAATTATTTGGATATTTTTTTAATGCATTTTCCAATATTACTTCCCGCTCTTTAGTTTTTCCCTCATTAAATAATAAATCAACTTGTTCTATAATTTTATCTATTTCTTCTTTTATTTTATATGAATCCATGTCTAGTAAATAATCAACTGTAACATTAAACATACTTGCTATAATTGGCAACATTGTAATATCAGGATATGTAGTGCTATTTTCCCAACGAGATACAGCTTGAAAATTAACACCTAATTGTTCTGCTAATTCTTCTTGAGTAAGATCATTTTCTTGTCTTAATTGTTTAATCTTTTGACCTATATTCATAGTTTTTTCTCCTTGAATTGTATTTTTTGTAAGCTTACACCAACATTATATACTAAAAATTCCTATATTACCATAAACTAAATGCTGAATTACAATTCAACTAAAGTGAGAGTATTATACACTGAAAATAACTTTATTTTCTCCGATATCTGTTATGATGATACAAATGCCTTTTACCTGAAAGGTACAAAACTCTTGATCATAAAGCCTAGTTTCATATTGCAGAGTAAAGCATTGTGCCTCGCCTAATAAAGCATATATCTCGCACCCAGTAAAGTTCCTGTACAAGCACAGCCTCAATTCTCCCCAAATGCACAGAAAAGCCTCTCATCGCCCAGCGCCTGCATGCATTATATCGTGCATTGTTTTATTTGCGAGCCCCTTTGCTAATAATTTGTATAAAAAAACAAGAACTTATCCATCATTGCTTATTTGTTCTAATATTTGTCTTTTTCCTCCAGCCCATTTTAACACTGGTTTAGCCATACTTAATTCTTCTATTCCATTATATCTTCAAGATTTATTTTATATATTTGTATTAATTTATATAATACATCAATTCTAGGAAACTGATACCCTAGTTCATATTTTCTTATAGTTGATTGATCAACACCAATTAATTCGGCGACTTCTACTATTGTCATTTTCTTTTTAAGTCTTTGTATTCTCAGATTATTACCGAACATTTTATTATTTAATTCTTTTAATGACTTATTATTAGTAAAACAGATTTCAATCCAATTATTATATATTTCATTATAGTCAAATGCATTAAACAAGTTTTTATTAAGTGTATTATCGTATATAGCTTGTAAGATTTCTTTTTGTTTAGAATTAAGTGATGATTGCAAAACACTATATTTATTTATAAAGCCTAAACAGTACTTATAATCCTTTTTATTCAAATATAAGAATTCTAGGTTATTTGACTTTTCATATTTTTCAATAAATTGTTTTGAAATGAACAAGCCCATACTACACCACTCTCTAAAATCTTTATCTGTTTTCCTATAATAGTATTTCATTACTCAATTGGATACTTTTTATTGTATGTTTCCAAACACTTATTAGGAATACAATATTTACTTAACTTTCTGTCTAAAGTACAAATTGTTGAATAATTATACTTTTTAGCATCATTAATTAATTGAAATGCATATTCCTTATATTGAGCGAGTGGTAAATCCATATTTTGAATATATGCATCTTCATCTTTATCTATTATTTTATATCCATTTTGTATTAATTCTAGTGACTGAATAAGGCAACACACATCAATATTATATGGAACATCAACTTGTGTAATTATATAATTTCCTATATATTTATGTTTTGTTGCTAACCTATTTGTGTAAATCTCAATGATATCATCATGATGTTTAGACACACCTAATTGATTATATAGTTTATAGCCAACAAACATTCCTCTCCCACCTTCTACATATTCCTCATAGATTGTTTCATTGAGAGATAGGACACGTTCATTAATGTAATAAACTCCTTTTGAAACCTTTTTTACCAATTTTTCTTCTTCTAGTCTATTTAGTATTTTTAGCAATGTTTTATATGGAATCATTGAAAAATGTAATTCTTTCATCTTTGATACATCAAATATACTTCCAACATTACTTAAACAATATTCTCTTAATGTTTTGGTGTAATTCATAAATGTTCACCTCCCCTTATATTTTATCATATTTTCTCGACATTTTCGAATAATAAATCGACAATGTCGACTTTTTATTTTTTCGTTAAAATTAAAAAAAGCAAGGCTATGCCTTACTATTTTAAAAAACGACATTCTCGTTTGTGCGAAAATGTCGACTTTTTTACAATGGAGCAAGTAACGAGAATCGAACTCGCATATTCAGCTTGGAAGGCTGACGTTCTGCCGTTGAACTATACCTGCATAAATTAAATGGTCGGGAAAACAGGATTCGAACCTGCGACATCTTGGTCCCAAACCAAGCGCTCTA
>JAFSVH010000066.1 GCA_017450215.1 Bacilli bacterium
CTTCTCTAACCCAATAGGCGTAACCAGTAGCATTACTGATTACCCTAAAAGGTTTTTCTAATCTATAAATAATTTCCATTATTTTAATAAATCATTAATATTTAAGATACTATTACTTCCACTGACTTTTGGTAATTCTCCATTCCATTTATCAATGAATTTTTCTTTAATTATATTATCAGTTAATGTTTGTTGTTTCATTTCATTAGCCTTCTTTTCAGCCTCTGCTTTAACAATCTTCTTTTCTGCTTCAATTTTTTCTTTTTCAAGTTCTTGTTTAGCAGTTAAAACTTTTTGTTCTGCTACTTGTTTTTCTTCTATTGCTTTATTAAATTCTGCACTAAAATTAAAATTAGTAATATTAAAGTTGTCAATAGTTAATCCATATTTTTCAACTTTACTTTGTAATGTTTCCATACATTTTTTACTAACTTCACTTCTATTAGTAATTAATTCTTCTGCAGTATATTGACTTGTAACGGCTTTAATGCTTTCTTGAATTGCTGGTTGTAAAACTACTTCATCATAATTAGTTCCAACATTTCTATAAAGTTCTGTTGCTTTTGTTCCGTCAACTCTATAATTAACGGCTAATTTCATATTTACATCTTGTAAATCTTTACTTGCACTTGAAGTTTCAACTTCTACCTTTTGTACTTGAATATTCATTTTAACTATTTTTTCAATTAAAGGTATTTTAAAGTTTACACCTTCATTCATTTGTGTACTAACAACTTTTCCAAATCTAACTCTAATACCAACTTGTCCACTGTTGATAGTTCTAAAACTACCAAAAACTAATATTAATGCTATTATAATTCCTATAGCACCTATCACTATTTTTTTAACTAATTTCTTTTGTTCTTTTGTTAATTGTTCACTATTATCATAAAAATTCATATTATTACATCTTCTTTCTATTAATCTCTTCCAAATTGTATATCTTGTCCGTTTTGTAAAACTTCTGCAAGATAATCTCTTTCATAATCAACTAATTCTTCCAAAACTTCATCAAGTCTATGGTTCCAACTTTGTAATTGATGATTAATCTCTACAATATCTTCTAATTCTCCATCATATTTTTCAGGAAATACAATTTCTTTATTATAATTTTCTTTAACAAATCTCTCAATTCTTTTAAAGTCCCAATTATCTTTAATTTCTTCAATTAAAGCCTCATAGCTAGGAGCATTCCACTTATACCAACTTGCAATATGTGATACTAAATAAGACACTTTTTCTTCTAATGTTGTTAAAGTTTCTTCCTCATCAAACCATTTTATTTTTAAATATTTTCCAGGAGATACATAATTTTTTCCCAATGGTCTGCCTAGCGTTAATGCGTGTGTACTACTAGAATTTGTTTCAAAAACATCTTTCCTTATCTTTTTCATTATATCACCTCTTTTAATCTTTCTAATACATCTTGTGAAGTATGTCCATCAAATTCATATTTTGATTTATCATATTCTGGAATTTGGAATAAGTCCCAATCTTTCATTTCATAGTGATTACTGATTTGTCCACTAGGTAAGATTGCCACAACTATAAACCAATTTCCATCAAAACACTTTTCTCCATCAAAATGTTTTTTAGATTTATAGACCTCATACTTTCCATTTTTAGCCCATTCATTAAATAAGAGAGCATTATAAACTTTTCTAAAATCATAAAGTTCTTCAAAAGTATGATAGCCATCACTCATTTTTTCTATATCTTTAATTATGCAATCATTATAAATCATAACTTTCTCTGTTGTAACATTATTATAGCAATATAAATGATGTCCGTCATTACCATAATCTCTTTCTAATATAAAGTCTAAATAATCTGCGTGTCTTAAATCATCTATGTTTATCACATTCGCACCTCCTATCTTATGAATAAAATACTATCATATTTTCGGTGAAAAGTCAAGATTATTTTCGGTAATTTAGGATTATTTTAACCTTTGTATCAAGAGTGATGTTATCTTGACAAAATAACCCAAGCCCATCTCCATTTCTATAATATTCACATAATGGTTCATCTCCCATATAATCGCTCCAACCATATCTATATAATGAATTGTTGTATCTAATCATTTGTGGAGCTTCATCATTATGTATCATTGTTAATAATTCATAAATTGTTATTTCTTTATTCATTATGGCTCAACCTCAAATCTAATTCTAAATTTCTTTCTCTTAAATCTTTAACTTGTTTTTTAGTTTCATATAATTCTTCTTTTAATTGTGTATTTATTTTTTTAGTATTGTAATTATCATAAAGCATTATAGAGCATAAACAAAAAGCTAAAAGAGAAAGAAGGATAAGCACTAAAACTTCACTATGTTCCATCAACTTCTTCATTTTCTTTCCCCTCTTCCTCTATTTTTTCTTTTATCTCTTCAAATGTTTCATAATAATTATTTTTATATACAAAACCATTTTCTAATTTTTGAATATTTTTATTTAAATATTTAATTATCTCTTCATCAATTTTTTTATGTACTTCTTCTTTAAATTCATCATATCTATCTGCACAGCATTCTAAACCATCAGTAAAAACTTCAACATAATTATCTTCCGTTATTCTAACGCCATAAAAAGTACCTTTATATTCTAAATAGAAATTTATTTTATCTTTCTTTTCATTAATTGAAAATTCATAATAAATGTCGTTATAAGATTTTTCGTAATACTTTTCCATTGCTTCTTTAATTAATTGGTCTACTTCATTTTTCTTTCCATCATCTAACAAATTGTATAAATCATCAAACTCAAGAACTTTCAAATGTTTAGTTTCATATTGCGTTTCTACTTTAGCCTCATAATAACTCCAAGCAGATTCAATTTCAACTTCAACTGGAGTATATTCACAAAATTGCCATTCCCAACCATTTGAGTAGTAGCCGTATTTGTCGTCTATTAAATATAATTCATTTTTAATCCAACTACCTTTAATTGTTCCTTGTTTAAATAATTTTGAAATAGCACTAATTTTTTGTTTTAGCGTAAAATCATTAACAAAACCCCACGAATGTATATTATTTACTCTTGTTTTATCATCATTATCAAAATGAATATCTTGTTTATTTCCATTTGTAAATTCATATTTTAAAGTTAATCCCATATTTACACCTCTCTACCAAACTAATTTTGCGTCAAAATCGTGGGTGTTTTCATTAAGTTCATTTAATATTAAATGTTTTCCTTTTACATCTTCAATTTTAACTAAATAACCAACACACAAATTGCTAATAATAACATCATTTTTAAACCAATCTGCAATATCTTCATATCTAGCACCAATAAATTGTACGTGTTCGCTTTCATAGGGTTTCCATCTTCTGTCTGCGTTCCATAAATCTATTCCAATATAATCAATTCCAGCATTTTCAAAAATGTAAGCATACTGGTTCATATTACTGCCAATATCAACAACTCGTTTTGGTATTTCATCAAGTTCCAACACTTTTTGTAAAAACTTTTCATAAGTATCAAATAAATCATAACTCTCTAATTTACAATAATCATATTCTGCGTCTTTAGGGTCATTAATTTTATCTAAATACTTAAACATTTCTCTAATATTATTTATTTTCCCCACGATTTTCACCTTTCCATTTAATCAGTATTTTCTTTCCCATTTAAACTATGCACAATTTCATTTATAGCCATTAATAGAATACTTTTTGTCATACCATCAAATTTACTTTTATCAATATGGTCTTTAACTTCTTGTGCCTTTTCTTTTCCATTATTAATTCTTTTTAATAATAAATATATCTTTTTATATAAATCTAATTGAACTCGTTGAATATCATTTAATTTTCCGTTTGTTTGAATTTCTAAATCTGTTAATTCTACAATTCTTTTTTGATAATATTCTATATCTTCCATTATTTTATGTCCTCCTTATCTAGCCATTTGTAAAAATCTTCTAAATCTTTTTTATTTTCTATTCTAAATGATTTATCTTTTCCACTATGTCTAGTTTTTATATAAAATATAATTCCGTCCCTCGTATCTAATGTAAACCATAATCTAAAATCTAAATATTTAGGCATTTTACGATTTTTCATTAAAGCCGA
>JAFSVH010000067.1 GCA_017450215.1 Bacilli bacterium
ACAGATAAGATATACAATTGTGATACGTTATTCGTATCATTTTTTTAAATTCACTTGATAATTGTGTTTATTTCATTTATAATGTAAGCACAAATGGATGTTGTAAATTTCGATTTAAGACATTATAAAAATGGTTCTACTCTGTATACAAACATATTCTTTTGCAATATTTTTTAAAGGACTTTAGTATATGTCAATTTAATTTGGTTATAGGTTTTATTTTTGAGTTAAAGCAATAATAAATGAGAGGAGGCATATGGTATATGAAAAAAACACTTCAATTAATATGCCCTATTTGTAGTCATCGATTTTCTGTGCAACATTACAGTTCATATAATTTACAAGAAGAAGGAAATTTATCTAAAATATTAGATGATTCGTGGATTAAGCACGAGTGCCCAAATTGTAAAAGAGAAATTATTGTTATTGATGCCATGGTGTTCCACGATATGGATAAACGATTAATGTTATTCTATTTCCCAGAGAATTCTGGATCAAATGAAAGCCATGATCAACTGGTTAGAAATTATAATTATCCATCTAATTACACTATTCGTATTGTGGAAGGTAGATATAACAATTTTAAAGAAAAAATATTAGTGTTAGAATATGGTATGAATGATTACGCAGTAGAAATCTATAAATTAAACATTATTTTATCAAAGTACAAAATGAACGATATTTATGAGTCTCATTTGTTATTTAATAATTCACAACCACAGGGATTTGTGATGTATCAAAAAAATGGAAAACCAATTATTGAAAAATTTGATGCTAATGAGTATGAAACTTGTGCTCGAAAAGCATTGGCGATTACTGATAGTGTTCGTGTTCATTATTCTTTAATATCTTAGGAGAAAAATTATGAAAAAAAGTAAATTTATTAAATCATTAATGTGTTCTATTCTTTTGGTTCTTTTGATTTTTACTTCGGTTGGTTGTAGTAATGATATAGATTATGTAGAAGAAGATGGCAAAGAAAATTTGTCAGGATCCGAAGATGTATCTGGAACAGAAAACAATAAAATCTCTGATTCATTAGAATCTGCAAAAGATAAAATCTCTGATTTATATGGAACTGCAAAAGATAAAATTACCGATTTGTATGGAACAGCGAAAGATAAAATTACCGATTTATATGGAGCAGCAACAGATAAAATTGTTGATTTATATGGAACAGCAAAAGATGGTGCAATTTGGCTTTATAGTGAATCTGTTGATTGGACAGTCGAAGGATATAACAAAGCTAGCGCAAAAGCATCAGAACTAATAGGAGATGCGCAGGAGTATATTAACGGACTTACAACTTCAGAAACATATGAAATAAAATATGCTCAATCAAATTCTGGTTATACAATTAAGGATTTAAGTGCTGGCAACTCATTTAATCGTGCAAATGCATTAATAATCGATAATAATTATTTAACAGAACAATTTGTAACTTATTATATTAGTTCCGTTTTAGGTGCTAGAGGGTATACCATTTTAAATGGTGCTGCATATTATAAAGATAATTTGTATGGAGGATTGATTTTTACTAAAGGGGATACCTTCATTGATGAAAACGGAACGAAGGTATGTTCCTGCGGATTTGTTCAATTAGTATCTGAAAACTATAGTGGTCTAAAGATAACAGACAAAATGGTTCAGAGTGGATTGATTGCTGTTTCCTCTAATTCCTATGGTGAAAACGTACAATCTTTTATTATAGATGAGTATACAACAATTAATAGTTTTAGTGGAATATTTAATAATGTCTATTTCAAATATACACAATTAGACAATTATGTTGTTAGTGTTTCGTTAAAAGCCAATGTAGAAAGCAATTACGATAAGACAGTCGAATTATATGATTTTGATAATGATACTGTTATCTATTCCGTTGAAGATACTGATAAAGAAATAAAAGAACTTTATGCAAATAATCGTGAATGTTTCGATGGCGCTGTTTCAAACGTAAATGCCATTGTTGATGTTGAAGAAAATATAGATGGAGATTTATCTTCGGTATTTATTCTAGATGGTCAAACACTTGATAAGATATCGAGCACAGCATCTAGCGGTACATCAAAGGTTAAAGATCTTATAAAATCTGGTTTAAAAACTGGATTATTTAGTAAGATAAAGTCTATAAGTGGCAATCAATTTATATCAGTTGATAGTGAAGGGAAATCACATGTTCTTGGCTCTGAAAATGCCATGGATTCTAGTCGTGTTACAAATGGGTTGATTTCAACTATTGGATCTGCATTAGCTACTGTAGGAGCTGTAGTATCAATAGTATGCGTTTGCAAAGCAGGAGCTGTTGCTGTTGCTGCTATTGTGATTACTACAGGAGCAATGTCAATTGTCTATAACGTATCTAATATGATTTCTGGTTGTCAAGATGTATATTATGGTGCAAAAGGTGATGCCACTGAATCTCAAAATCCTGTACTATCTTTATTCAAGAATTATATCCCTGATGAAAACACTGCTACATTAATTTATCATATTTGGGGAGTAGCTAATACATTAATTACTAATATTATGATGCCAGTTTCTAAAGCATTAAATATTGCAAAAGTTAAAGGATTGAATGTTTTTCAAACTGCGGGTAATGTTATACGCGCTTCCGTTACTACTGTTGCAAAAGCTTTGGCAACTGGTATTGGTTCTGGAATCGTTGCTAACTATGTTACAAAGGTTGTTGCAAGAGTGTCTAATGATGAGAATCTTGGCAAATTAGTAGGATTTGGTGCTTGTTTGATATCTGGAATGCTTATTTATAAAGGTCTCGACTCGATAGATAAAAACCTTGATATAAGTGGATTATATCCAAAAGCGGATGTTAAGAGTGCTTTTTATAATAATAAAGGAGAACAAACGAAGCTGCTTTATAAAGAAAATGTATCGAGCCAGCAACGTGGTGAAGATGAAGAACTTGTAAGAGCTCTTACAGATATAGCGGCTAATCAATATGGAATTGAAGAGAAACCAGCAATTCAAATTGTATATAGTGATAATATTGCTGATTGTGGCTCATATAATTATGGTGATAACACATTAACTATAAATATGCGTGCTTCAGATAATATGACTTTGGAAGGACTTGCAGATACAATAGGCCATGAAATGAGACATGCATGGCAATACCAAGATGCTATATATAATGGTAATGTTGATATGTATGATTCTTTAGTAAATTATATTTCGCCAAATTCTGATGGCTCAAATTATACTGCTTATCAAAATCAATTATGTGAAGCGGATGCTTGGGAATATGGCAGTAGATTTTCTCAGTTTATTTTAGGATTAATTGGATAGTAGACGTAACAGTCACCTATGCTATTAAAGGTGGAAGAGCGAAAAGTTGATTCTATTCAAAGAAAATTTGAAATATAAGACTAATACAATGATATCTTTGTATTAGTCTTTTTTCATAAATAAAACTAATATTCAAATTTATCATAAATATTATAAATATATTTGTTAATTCTAGTTCTTTGCTTTATATGAAGTATGATTGTAAAAAAAGTTTTTGTGAGTTTTCCGTAAAAAAGTCCATTTTTATTTGTGAGTTTTCCGTAAAAATTAGCTTTTTTTACTTGTAGTTTTCCGTATATTTGCATTATAATTAATAAAAAGAGAATAAGTTATAATAGATAATAATATATTTTAATTAAGGAGGAAATATATGTATAAGTATTTAACAGAAACAATACCTTATTCATTTAGCAAAAAGAATTTAACTGAAAAATTACAAAATTTATTAGATCAAAAATCTAGTGAAGGTTGGAGATTAGTTAAATATGATTTTTCAGATTGGTTAGGTGCTTGTGTTGTAGTATTTGAAAAAGAAGAATAATGTGAAATATGATGATTAAGTGAATAAATAGATGATTCAAATGGTAGTAATATATACTACCTTTTTTTATGATAACTATGAGTCCTGATAGTATTAATTTAATCATATTATTTAAAAATGCTATAAAAATGAAATATAATCAAAGTTAAGGTAAAAGATAATGCTTTTATTAGTAATTATAATTATTCTATATTATAATATAATAAAGAATGGAGATGGTTTAATGACTTTAAAGGAATTAATGATTGGTGAAGAAGCAATAATAACTAAAGTTGGTGGTAGTGGTAGTTTAAGACAACACTTTTTAGATATGGGTTTAATACCAGGTGTTACCATTAAGTTGGTTAAGTTTGCTCCTTTGGGGGACCCAATGCAAGTGTTAATTCATGGATATGAATTAACTATTAGATTAGATGATGCAAAGGAAATTGAGATATCAAAAGAATTTGAAAATAAAAAAGAAGAAGATGAGACAATTGATAGTACTCTTAAGGTTCATCACCCTGGACTTGGTGAGGATGGTATTTATCACAATAAGGAAGATGAGAATCCTCTTCCTAAAGGTGATAAATTATCTTTTGCTTTAGCTGGTAATCAGAATTGTGGGAAAACGACATTATTTAATCAATTAACAGGATCTAATCAACATGTTGGTAATTTTCCTGGTGTTACAGTTGATGAGAAGAGTGGTGCTATTAGAGGATTTAATGATACTATTGTTACTGATTTACCTGGGGTATATTCACTTTCTCCATATAGTCCTGAAGAATTGATATCAAGAGAATTTATATTAAAAGCTAAACCTAAATGTATTATTAATATAATAGATGCAACTAATATAGAACGTAATCTCTATTTAACATTACAACTTATGGAACTAGGAATTCCTGTTGTGTTAGCACTAAATATGATGGATGAAGTTCATAATAATGGTGGTACTATTAGAATTAATGAAATGGAAGAATTATTAGGAATTCCTGTAGTTCCAATTAGTGCAGCTAAAAATGAAGGTATTGATGAATTAATTAAGCATGCTATACATATTGCGAAATATCAAGAGAAACCATTAAGAGATGATTTCTGTAAACCTAATGATGAAGGTGGTGCAGTGCATAGATGTATACATGCTGTTATGTCATTAATTGAAGATCATGCAATAAAAGCTAACCTTCCAATTAGATTTGCTGCAACAAAGATAATTGAAGGTGATAAGATTGTGCTTAATTCACTTAATCTTAATCAAAATGAAATAGAGATGATTGAGCACATCGTTCTTCAAATGGAAGAAGAACGAGGACTAGATCGTCAAGCTGCTATCTCAGATATGAGATATCGCTTCATTTTATCACTTTGTCATAAAACTGTAGTAAAACCTAAAGAAAGTATTGAACATAAAAGAAGTATTAAAATAGATAAAGTATTAACAGGTAAATTTACTGCTATTCCAGCCTTTATTTTAATAATGGCTTTAATCTTCTTTTTGTCATTTAATTTAATAGGTGGTAATTTACAAGCTTTGATGGAGCTTGGAATGGATAAATTGGGTGAAGCTACAAAAGCTTATCTTACATCTTTAGATGTGAATAAAGTAGTACAAAGCTTGCTAGTTGATGGAGTATTTAAAGGAGTTGGTACAGTTATTACCTTCTTACCAATAATAGTAACTTTATTCTTGTTTTTGTCTTTATTAGAAGATTCAGGTTATATGGCAAGAATTGCCTTTGTAATGGATAAATTATTAAGAAAGATAGGACTGTCTGGTCGTAGTATTGTACCATTATTAATTGGTTTTGGTTGTTCTGTTCCCGCTATCATGGCAAATAGAACTTTGCCAAGTGAGCGTGACAGAAAAATGACAATAATGCTCATACCATTTATGAGCTGTACTGCTAAAATACCAATCTATGCTTTCTTTTCAAGTGCTTTCTTCAAGCCTCAATATAGTTGGCTTGTTATGACATCTTTATATATTATTGGAATAATTATAAGTATATTAGTGGCATTGCTTTCAAAAAGCACTTTCTTTAAAGGTAAGGCTGTTCCATTTGTAATGGAACTACCTAATTATAGAATACCTGGAATGAAGAATGTAGTTAGATTATTATGGGATAAAATTAAAGACTTCTTAAAAAGAGCTTTTACAATTATTTTCCTTGCTAGTATTGTAATATGGTTCTTACAATCATTTGATATGCATTTTACTTTTATTACTGATGAAGCCTTAAGAAATACTAGCATTTTAGCTAGGATTTCTAGCACAATTGCTCCAATTTTTAAATTACATGGATTTGCAGATTGGAAAATTGTAACAAGCTTGTTTGCAGGCTTCATGGCTAAAGAAAGTGTAGTATCTACACTAACTTTATTATTAGGTGGAGAATCCATTGCTAATGTACTTTCTCCTCTTGCAGCTTACTCACTACTTGTATTTTGTTTATTATATACTCCATGTGTTGCTGCAATAGCTTCAGTTAAAAAAGAATTAGGAAGACTTTGGGCAGTTGGCATTGTAGTTGGTCAATGCTTAATTGCTTGGGTTGTATCTTTAATTGTTGCATTAATAGGAGGTATATTCTAATGGGTAAAATAATATCAATATTAATTGTAATTATATTAATCATATTAATTATTATTTCTATTATTTCTTTAATCAAGAATGATGGAAGAAATAAAGGATGTCATGGTTGTTGCAAGAACTGCACAAAAAAAATTAGTCTCAATACAAAAAAATAAAGTGTCAAAAAAGATAATTGTGTGGGTAGGGCATATTTAGAATATTTTCATAATTAACTAAGTATGCTTTGCCCACACTTTTCTTAAATTTTCATTTTTATAAATAAATTTATTTAATTTTCATTTATAAAAATATAATTTATTGTATTTTTTATTAGAGGTGTTATATAATATTTATATATTTTATAAGGAGAAAATTATGCAAGTAAGTATTAGAAACAATTGGATATCATTTAAAGGATCATCTAAAGTAAAAGACATGAATGAAGTTGATGTATTAGAAGTAGAGGGTAAGTTCTTTACTTTCACACAAAAGAAATTTGTAAAAAGCTTAGATGGAAATCTACTCTATATGGTAAGAAATAAATTCTGGAGTTTCTTTGTGAAAAAGGCATTTGTATTTGATAAAGATGAAAAACAAGTAGCTTTAGTTAAGAGAAAATTCTTCTCTCTTCGTGATCGCTATTTCATTGAATCAAGTTTAGGT
This sequence comes from Bacilli bacterium, assembly GCA_017450215.1. GTDB lineage: Bacteria > Bacillota_I > Bacilli_A > ML615J-28 > CAG-698 > RGIG3506. The sequence continues at coordinate 7,068 of JAFSVH010000067.1, forward strand.
GCATTAGAAATAACAGGTAATATCTTAGGCTTTGATTATCATATCTTATTAAATGGTGAAGAAGTAGGTCATATCTCTAGAAAGATATCATTACGTGATTCATATGTATTAGACTTAAAAGATGGACTTGATTTACCTTTCTTTGTTGCATTAGTAATTGCAATAGATAATATTACAGATCGTAGAAGAGATGAATCTTCAGTTTCATTTAGTAGTTCATCAAGTAATTATTAAAAAGAAAATAAAAGAAGTAATCAATTATGGTTACTTCTTTTAATAATTATTTTGATTAAAACTAAAAATTTTATTGATTTGTTTTTTGAATAATGATAAAATAATTATAGTTTTAGAGAATTATAAAGCAAATTTGCCTTATAACTCTCTAAAAGTGGTAAAAAAATACTAGTTTTAGAGAATTATAATGGCAAAAGGAGGTATTATGAAAATAATAGGAAGAGAAAGTGAACAAAATTTATTATGGAAATTAAGAAATTCAAAAAAACCAGAATTCTTGGTTGTATATGGTAGAAGAAGAGTTGGTAAGACGTATTTAATAAGAGAATACTTTAATAATAATTTTTCATTTTATACTACTGGTGTATCAGATAAATTAATGGTTGACCAACTTAGGGCTTTTAATGATAGTTTAATAGATGCAGGTAGTAATCAAAAAAAATTACCAACTGATTGGTTTGAAGCTTTTTCTAGATTAAGAGAACTTATTAACAGTGGTCAATTAAAACGTGATCCTGTTTCTAACAAATTAATAATATTTATTGATGAACTTCCATGGCTTGATACTCCAAAATCGAATTTCAAAAGTGCTCTTGATTATTTTTGGAATAAATATGGATCTGCTAAAGAAGATTTATTACTTATTGTATGTGGTTCATCAACATCATGGATATTATCCAATTTCTTATCTAGTACAGGAGGCTTTTATAATAGAATAACTGCTCAAATTCATTTAGCACCTTTTTCATTAAAGGAATGCGAATTGTTTTTATCTGATAATGGATTTGAATTATCAAAGCGGAATGTAATTGAAACATATATGGTTTTTGGTGGAATACCTTTTTATCTAAATTTACTTGAAAGAGGTCAAAGCTTATCGCAAAATATTTATTATTTAATTTTTAATGAAAATGGTCAATTGCATAATGAATTTGAATTGCTTTTTAAATCATTATTTAAGCACGCAGATATCCATAGAGAAATAATAATTAAATTAGCTAAATCAAAGAATGGAGTTTTGCGAACTGAATTAGCAAAGAGTAAAAAAATAGGCGATGGCAAACCTCTTACTACTGCATTAAAGGAACTTGAAGAATGTGGATTTATTAGAAAGTATAAGAACTATACAAAAGATAAAAGTGGCTATGTTTATCAATTGATAGATCCTTTCACATTATTCTATATTCGTTTTATGATAAACAAAGAATTTAATTCTTGGACTAAATATTTTGATACACCTGGATATTATTCATGGCTTGGTAATTCATTTGAAATAGTATGTCTTAATCATGTTGAAGAGATTAAATATGTACTTGGTATCTCTGGAGTTGATTGTTCTATTTTTTCTTGGATAAGCAAGAATAAAGATGTTCAAATCGATTTGATAATAGACAGAAAAGATGACATAATTAATGTTTGTGAAATGAAATTCACAAAAGATGAATATGTAATAGATAATAAATACGAAAAAGAATTAATAAATAAGATGAGAATATTTAAAGAAGAAACAAAAACAAAAAAGCAATTAAATTTTGTTTTCATTAGTTTAAACGGGTTAAAGAGAAATGAATACTCAGATATTATTATTAATGTGATAAATGGTGACAAATTGTTTATTTAAAGAAAGTATTAAAAATTCATACCTAAGACTATTTATGTGTACATATAGTCTTGGGTATTTTTTATAGATAATTAACATAACAAAATATAATCGTTAATTTATAAAATAAATACTTTGTGATTTTTGTTGACAGATATTTATTACATTCGTATAATCATTTATGTGATTTAAGTTTAAAATATGAAATAATATTATGAATAATGAATATGGAGAATAAAATGAATAAATCATTTAAAATGGATAAATCATTAAATACTAAAACACCATTTGTATCAAGAGAAAAAATAGAAGAAATAATGAAGGTATATCCTACACCTTTTTATTTATATGATGAAAAAGGAATATTAGAAAATGCAAGAAATCTTTATAAAGCATTTTCTTGGTGTGAAGGATTCAGAGAATATTTTGCTGTTAAAGCAACACCAAATCCTGAAATTTTAAGATTACTTAAAACTGTAGGTTGTGGTGCTGATTGTTCATCATTTGCTGAACTAAAGATGTCTGAAATTTGTGGCTTCAGTGGTGATGACATAATGTTTAGCAGTAATGAAACACCAGTTGAGGAATTTGAATATGCAAATAAACTTAATGCTATCATCAATCTTGATGATATCACTCATATTGAATATTTAAAGAATAATGGTGGTATTCCTAAAAAGATTTGTTTACGGTTCAATCCTGGTGGAGATTTTAAGATTGGTACTAGCTTTATGGGTAAACCTGGTGAAGCTAAATATGGAATGATGCGTGAACAATTAAGTGAAGCAATTAAAATATTAAAAAATGAAGGTGTAAAAGAATTTGGCCTTCATTCATTCTTAGCAAGTAATACACTCGGAAATGAATATTATCCCGCTTTAGCAAAGCTAATGTTTGAAGTGGTATTAGACTTAAGCAAAGAAGAAGGAGTAACATTTAGTTTTGTGAATCTAAGTGGTGGTATTGGTATACCATATAAATTAGATGAAAAACCTAATGATATCTTCTTAATTGGAGAAAAGATAAAAGAAGCATATGATGAAATAATAAAGAAGAACGGACTAAAATTAAAAATATTTACTGAACTAGGAAGATTCATGCTTGCACCATTTGGTGCATTAATCGCCAAAGTGATTCATGAAAAGCATATATATAAAGAATATATTGGAGTTGATGCATGTAGTGTTAACTTAATGCGTCCAATGATGTATGGAGCATATCATCATATCACTGTATTAGGCAAAGAAAAACAAAAAGAAGATCATGTATATGATATCGTTGGTAATCTTTGTGAAAACAGCGATAAATTCGCAATTGACCGGAAACTACCTAAAATAGAATTAGGTGATATCTTGTTTATTCATGATACTGGAGCTCATGGCTTCAGTATGGGATATAATTACAATGGTAGACTTAGAAGTGCTGAAATATTATTAAAAGAAAATGGTGATTTTGAATTAATTAGAAGAAAAGAAACAATTGATGATTATTTCAGGACATTATCAATTCTTCCTGGTTTTGAAGAATATAAATAATAATAATTATAAATAATAATAATTATAAATATTAAAAACTATATATTTATATATAATTATATAAATGATTCTTATTTAATTAATAAGAATCATTTTTGGTATTGAAATCGGAATAACAAAAATGATATAATAAATTGTAAATATATTTAAATAGATTATAAAAAGATAAATAATCTATTGGGAGATTAAATATATGAAAAAAATATTATTTTGTTTATTGTTTGGACTTTTGTTTTTATTATCATCTTGTGAATTTTATCCTTTTAAAGATGATAAGGGAGATAATCCTATTATTGACGATGATAGTCATAATGGTAATAATGATGATAATGATAATAATGGTAGTAGTAACGGGGAAGAGATAATCAGTGATATTCAAGAAAAGAATGAATATGAAGCTAAATTTAAAAATAATGAAATCGAATCTGGTGAAGATGATTTATATCATTTCTATTTATTTTCTAAAAAAGAAGATAGTGGTATTGATAAAGATAATGTAATTAAAATTACTATTAATTTTGTTTATGAAAAAGATTATTTAAATGAACATAAAGCACTTGAACAAGATGAATATACCGAAGATAAAATAACAATTAAAGAAGTTATCTATGATGGAGAATGTTACAATTGTAATGGTGAAAATTATAAATATTTAAATTATTCAGTTAGTGAAGGTACTACTATTGATTCTTTGTTTTATAAAGAAATAAGTTATGTTTTAGCTGATAGAGAAGATATTACACCTGAAGATATATTTAGAGCTATGGTTAGTGCTACTCTATTTGATTATGAAGCTTTAGGACGCTTTAGAATTCTTGCTTCAATTTATTATAGACCTGATATTATGTTTACTAATAATGAAGTTATTTCAATGATGTATCATGAAGATAATCTGCTTGAAAGTTATTTTTCAAATATGGATATAGCAATTGAAATAAAGAATGTATTAAATCAATTAACCTGGGTAAGAGATTCTAAAGAAATAGATTATCAATATGATAATAAATATATATCAATTTCTATGAATAGAAAATTATATTCTGATGAAAAAGGATTTATGCTTCAAGGTTATAAAGGTAAGGAATATTTATTAAATTATCGATTCAATATTGATAGCCTAACAGTAGAGATGAGTTATGCAAATATATCATCATCTTTAGGTAATTTATACGCAAAAATAAGCAAAGCTCAAATGGAAAGAATAAAAGCATGCTTGAGGCCAAAATTAAAGAAAGAGATTAGTGTTGGTGTATATATTAATAATGTACGTTCAAGAACAAGCATTGAATTATTTGAAGATGGAAATGTAAATATATCTTTAATTGATGGTAATAAAGAATTATTATTTAGTGCTACATATGAAATAGAAAAAACTAAAACCAATGAATATTTAATTATCAATAAAGATAATTATAAATATGTATTTGAATTATCACTATCAGGTCAAAAGTCTTTTAAGTTTATACAATCTTTATCTAATATAGATAATCAATATTCTGATTATTTCTATGAAAATGTAAAATTCTTTTATTCGAATTATGAATAAATAATGAGGGGAAAAGATGAAGAAATTAAAATATAATTATGAAGAAAAAATAGTAATACTTAAGATGAGATTTAAATGTAATTATTTATGTTTATATCCATCTTATTGGAAATTAGAATATAAATCTGTATTACCATCTGCTATTCATTTTGAAATCAGTAATACTATTGATATTGATAATGATGATTTATTAGAATATATCAATCTTGATTCTGATTATGAAAAAATATTATTAATTAGTGGAGTAAAGAATGATATCTTCATTCATGTAAATGGTAAATCAAAAAAGCTACTTCATCCTGAAGATAAAGTTAATGGTATACATATAATGAAGAAGGAAGAATATAAAGATTATATAAATAATAAATATATAAATAAAAATAATGATAAATATTTTGATATTGAAGAATATAATATAAAGGAGAAATAAAATGATTACAGTTGCAATACAAAAAGGGAATTATGTTCAAATCTTTAATGAGAAGAATTATCTAATTAAAAATGTATATGGTACATTATATGGTTATACTGCTAATACATATTCAATTAGAAAAGGGAATTATATTTATACTTATGATGAAAAAGGTCATATGCTTTCTCAAAAATATAGTAAAGAAGGATAAGAACAAATATGTCTATAAGTTCTGATATAGTTGTCTTATTTCCAAACCTTCAATTACAATAAAAATATATAAATCATGTTTACTTTTGAAAAAAAGAGATATAATCTAGTTAATAGATCCCACCGCGCTTAGTCATCGCGTACCATGGTGGGCCATTTTTATTTTTGTTATTACTCATGAAAACGTAATAGTTGGATTGGTTTTGATATCTTTTTTTTATGTTATATAGTATAATGTATATGATGATTTATGTATGTTATCGCTATTTAAAGATTTAATATTAAAATAATAAGAAAGGAAAAAAGTATTAATATATGGATGAATTATTAAGAATTAATAATATCTCCATGAAATATGGTAATTTGATGGTATTAAAAAACGTCAATATGACTATTCATAAAGGAGATATTTATGGTTTTGTTGGTAGAAATGGTGCTGGTAAGACTACATTAATTAGAGTTATTACTGGACTTATTAATCCATGTAGTGGAAGCTATGAATTTAATTTACCTAAAAGATTAGGTGTTATGTCTGGGATTGTTGAAGCACCAGCAATTAAAGAGAATTTAAATGGTTATGAGAATTTAAAGACTCAAGCAATGCTACTTGGCTTAAAAGATTATGAAGCAAAAATAGAAGAAATACTAAAAATTGTGGAACTACCTAATGATGATAAAAAAGCTGGTAATTATTCTTTAGGTATGAGACAAAGATTAGCAATTGCTTGTTTATTATTAGGTAATCCTGAATTCATGATTTTAGATGAACCTGCTAATGGATTAGATCCTAAAGGGATGAAGGAGATAAGAGAATTAATAATCAGATTAAATAAAGAAAGAGGCATTACTTTCTTGATTAGTTCTCATATCTTGTCAGAACTTGACAAGATGGCGACAACTTATGGTTTCATTGAAAATGGTAAAATCATGAAAGAGATTGATGCTGTTGATTTACATAATGTTGGTAAAGTTGCTTATGCCTTTAAAGTAAGTGATACATCTAATATTAAATCTGATATTGAAAAAGTATTTAATGTTAATTGTAATATAGTAAATGAGAATTATTTTATTTTAGATAATGAAATAGATCCAATTGCTGTTTGTATATTCTTAAAAGGAAGAGGTTTAGAGATATTCTCCTTTGAACGAAAGAAAGAAGAATTAGAAGATTACTTTATTAGTCTTTTGAAAGGAGAAGAAGAACAATGAGAAATTTATTAAGGGCAGATCTTTATAGAGCATTAAAGAATAAATTATTACGTATTGGTTTAATCATTACTGCTGCTTTAGCAATATTTCAAGCATTGGTTTATAAATTTATTGCTATAATTAGTGATATAGGCGAAGAAGAAATAGATATGTTTGGACAAGTATTAAATGGTAATGGAATAGCATTATGGAATAATGGTGCATCTATTGGTGGTAATACAGCAGCATTTATTGTTCCTATCTTTGTTACTATATTTATATTAAGGGAATTTGGTGATAGAACAGTTAGAAATAAACTTATTATGGGTTATACTAGAAGTCAAATTTATTTCTCTTCTATTCTACTTCATTTATTTTTAATGTTTGTATATTTATTTGTAGCATCATTCTTTGGTTTAGTTTTTGGAACTATTTTCTTTGGCATTGGTGGTGAAATAACATTGGGATTTATTGCTATGATTTTTGTAAGCTTTGTGCTTCAATTTATATTGTCATATACTGTTTTGTGTTTAGGCATTGTATTATCAATAAATGTACAAAGTCCAGTAATTGGTATTATCATACCAATAGCATTATCTTTTGTAGCTTCACTAATTAATACTATCGCTTTACTTGGTGTATCAGGTTCATTTATTAATTTCTGGTCATGCTTTAGTTTCTATCAATCAAGTGAGATTTCATTAATGACTAATATAACTGAGCTTGTAAAGCAAACATTTGCTACTGACGTTATAACATATGAAAATATAGCAATATTTGGTAATCCATTACTTAGAATTTTAATAACAGCTCCAGTTGTTATTACAACTGAAATTATGGTTGGCTATGTAAAATTTAAATATATTAATTTTAAATAAAAAGTATTATTTTGATAAGACAAATCATATTTATGTGATTTGTCTTTTTTTAGGATGATTAAAAAAACAATAAATATAAACAATAAAAAAAGATTATTTCTTGTTAAGTATTAAATAGATACTTAATAAGAAAGGTGGTGTTTTTATGTTTAAGTTTGGTGAAACGAATAAATATGAACTCAAAGAGAGGTTTAATGAGACCAAAAACGAGGCCAAAAAAATAGTTGATACCAAAAATGAGACCAAAAATGAGGCCCAAAAAACAGTTGATACCAAAAATGAGACCAAAAACGAGGCTAAAAAAATAGTTAATACCAAAAATGATACCAAAAATGAGACCAAAAATGATACCAAAAAAATAGGGGATACTAAAAATGAGACCAAAAAATAAGAGGATGAAATAATTAAATTGATTGAAATTGATGATAAAATAACTACACGACAAATGGTAGCAAAACTTGGAATATCTAAAGCTAGTATAGCAAGGTGTATTAGTAAGTCTTCAAAAATTAAATATATTGGACCTAAAAAAGTGGGACACTGGGAAGTGTGTGATTAAAAAAAGATTATAAAGGAGTTATAATCTTTCTTGATATTAGAAATAAATAATATAAATTAACTGGTATTTGTTTTATGCAAATACCAGTTAAAGTCTTTTATTATTTTATATAACGTAATTCTTCCTTTGAAGCAAAGTCAACAATGAATGTACCAGGACCGACTGATGCACCGATTGTTGGATCTATTATGTGATAATGAAGATTTACTTTTTTATCACCTAATAAATTAAGTAGAATACTAGCAAATTCTTTTACATCATCTTCGCAATCTGCATGACAGATGTGAATGTTATCATCGAAATCGATATCGATGTTATCTCTAATGATTTCAGCACTACGTTTATATGATGCTTTTCTTCCTTTTACTTTTTCAAAATCATTGTTTTGTCCACGTTCATTTAATACAATGATTGGTTTAAGAGCAAGTAAACCACCAAAGAATGCAGCAGTACCTGAGATTCTTCCAGCATTTCTTAGATATGTTAAATCACCAACAGAACCTGATTCATTGAATTTGAATTTATTGTTAACAATCCATTCAATTAATTGTTCATAACTATATCCATCTTTTCTTAATTTACATGCTTTTATTACTAGCATTCCTAATGAATAACAAGCATTTAATGAATCTATTATTTCTATTCTTGCTTTTTCATTTTCTTTTAATATTTCTTCTTTTGCTCTTCTTGCTTCATTTAAGCAATTAGATAAAGCAGAGGAAGTAGCAATATAGATTACACCCATGTTTTGTTCATTGTATTTTCTAAATACATCTAGAAATTGGAAGCTATCAACTTGTGATGTTTTTATTCTTTTTTTATTTCTTATCATATCATAGAATTCTTTTGATGAAAAAGTAATCCAATCATTATCACATAAATAATCTTTATCATCGATAAAGATATGTGTCTTTACCATTTCACATTCTATTTCTTTTAATGTTTTAGAATCTAAATCACTACATGTATCAGTTAAAATAATGTAATCAATCATTTTATCCTCCTTATTTTTAATAATTAATTCATTATGATTATAGCATAAATAAATATTAATAAAAGCATTATCAATAGATAAAAATGAACATAGATTTTATTATCTATGTTCATGGTTAAGCTTTACTTAAAATAATGATTCCCAATCATAATGTTTATACATATTAAATTCAGCATTAAAATCAAGAAAATATTTATTGAATTCTTCTAACATTCTTGATTCATCTAATTGTAATCTATTGCTTAATTCATCAAATTTATTAAATGACATATCATAATAATTCTTTGTTCCATCAATAACTACTTTTCCAGTTGATGTTAACCCATTATTATAGACATTAAAAACAATATTCGTATTTTTAAAATTATTTGTCGCACCAAATATTGAAATATATACTTTTGAGCCAAGTTCACTATTTATATATTTGTACATGTATAAAGTTTTAGTATTTTGATAATATTCGAATTTTAAATTACTACCCGCATTAATTTCTAGTTTTTTCCCATCAGACGAATTGGTTGTTTTGATTAACTTTTGATCTTTCCAGTACTTGATTATATTATTTAAATTAAAAACTACGTGAAAGGTTTCGTTATATGTTGTTGTGTTCCCGTATTTGTCTTTAAATTCAATGTTAATAGTAGTATTTCCACTTATACTAAATATTTTAGGTAAATCAGATGAAATGACTATTGAGCTTTTATTAGTAGAATTATCATTATAATCGGCAATAAAATCACTGAGTTCGTATTCTTTACCAGCAGTTAATCTATCAATATCTGTTGTCTCATATGTAGGACCAGTAGTATCCACATACTTTACATATCTACTCAATTCTTTAACAAGTTCACCACTGGGTGAATATACTTTATATTTGATTTCATATTCGTTTCCTACTAAAGGTAATTTGATGCCTTCTTCTTTTTTTAAATAATATCCATTAGGAATATTTATACCTGGATCTTCATAAATAGTACCTATTTCGACTTCATTATTAAAATTACCTATTATGCTTATGGAATCTTTTTGGTTAGTAATTAAGTCTGAACAACTAGAAAGCATAATTGTCAATAAAAACGATAATATGCAAAAAATAACTTTTTTCACATATAACTCCTTATTAAATCTTTTGAATTATGTCTTTATTATATCGCTTTAAAATGATTTTTCAAATATTAATTTTAATTAGTATATTTATATTTGAAAATAAAGTATTATGTATATTAGAAATAATATGGTAAAATAAATTAATAAAAGTATAAATTGGAGTGATTTATGAATAAAATAAACGCATTTGACCCAAAAGAGACAAGATAACCTTATACTGAATATACAGATAGCCATTATTTGGTTGTGAAAAAGAATAAAGGTATTGTCTTTGATGAGAAATATCCATATATTGATAATAGTAAGAAATTTAAATTTGGTAATTTTATTGTGAGATTCTTATTATATTTAATAGCTTATTTAGTTATGATTATAAGAATGGGATTAAAAGTAAAAGGAAGAAGAAATATTAAATTATATAAAGATGTTTTAAAAGATGGTGTAGTTTCTGTTTCTAATCATGTTCATTTATATGATTATATGGCTATCATGTATGCATCAAGACATTTTAAGACTAGAGTGTTAGTTTGGGATAAGAACATAAATGGAGAAAATGGTTGGTTGATTAGACATGTAGGTGGAATTCCTATTCCAAAAGATAATCTAAAAGGTACAAGAACTTATCTTAAAGTTGTTGATGATTATTTGAAAAATAAAGGATGGCTTCAGATATATGCTGAAGGTAGTATGTGGGAATATTACAAGCCTATTAGACCTTTTAAAAAAGGTGCTAGTCATATTGCTATTAAAGCAGGAAAACCAATCTTACCTATGGCTTTTTCATATCGCAAGGCTGGTTGGATTAGAAGAAATATCTTTAAACAAAAAGCAGTATTTACATTAAATATCGGTTCTCCTCTTTATCCTGATAATAATTTAATTGGATTAGAGCAAGAATTAGAATTTACTAAGAGAGTTCATGATGAAGTTTGTAAATTAGCATATATTGATCCTAAAGATAATATATATGATGCTATATATAATGATAGTAAGAAAATAGAATATTATTAAGAAGTGATTATCAATTATAATAAGTCTATTAAGATTATCAAACTAATCTTAATAGATTTTTTTTAAAAAAAATGAACAATATGTTTACAAATGTATACAAGTGTGGTACAATGTAAACGTGGAGGTAAAAATATGGAGAAAAAATTAAAGTTAACCACAAAGAAGTATAAAGGTGATACTAGTGTTATATCACTTAGATTACCTGTAGAATTAATTGAAAGATTGGATGATGCATCCAATAAAACAGGAAGGGCTAGAACTGATGTAGCAATTAAATGTTTAGAATTTGCGTTAGATAATATTATTATTGAAAGTGATGAGGAGGAAGAAAATGGCTAATGTTATTGATGTAATAAATTACGAAGGTGGGAATGATGTTTTAATATATAAATATCCTAAGCAAGATTTTAATTTAGGTTCACAACTTATTGTTCATGAATCACAAGAAGCTGTTTTCTTTAAAGATGGAAAAGCACTTGAATCATTTGGTGCTGGTAGACATACATTAACTACACAAAATATTGCTGGATTAAAAAACATTATTAATTCAATGGCAGGTGGTGAAAATGTATTTCATTCAGAAATATATTTTATCAATCTTGTTACAATGCTTGGTATTAAGTGGGGTACTGATAGTAGAATTAGAATGTATGATCCTATTTCAGGATTACATCTTGAAATTGGAGCAAGTGGTTCATTTAATCTTAAAGTAATTGATGGAAGAAAACTATTAATTAAAGTAGTTGGTACTGCAAGTTCATTTGTTCAAGAAAATATCTTTGGTTCAGTTGGATATACTCAATTAAATACTGCTAGCAAATTTAAAGCTTTAGTCATATCAAAAGTAAAAGCTAATTTAGCAAAAGCTATAAGAGAGAATGATTTTGATATTTTAGAAATTGATGAACATATTGATGAATTAAGTGAAGTATTAAGAGTAGAAGTTAATAAAGTATTAGATGAATATGGTTTATATATGCCAGAATTCTTCATTACTACTATTGCTACACCTGATGATGATCCTAACTTTAAGAGATTGAAACTTCAACATGCTGAAAGATATTTATTAGTTCAAGAGCAAAGAATTAAAGAAGCCGAAGCAGTTGCTGCTAAGAAGAGAGCAGAAGCTGAAGCTGAATTGAAGGTGGCAATTGCTAGAGGTGATGCTTTAGCTGAAGCAGAAGCAAGAAAGATTTTAGCTGAAGCAAGTGCGACTGAAATTAAGGCAAAAGGTTTTGCTGAAGCAGAAGTATTACAAGCTAAGGGTGCAATGTATCAAGCAGAAACTGCAAGAATTGTTGGCCAAGCAGCAGCTGAAAATGAATCAAGTGGTTCAGCTGGAAATATTGCTAGTGATGTTGTAAAAGCTGGTATTGGCTTAGGTGTTGGTGTTGCTGTTGCAAAGAATGTTGCTGGTACAGTTAATAATGTAATTGATAATGATAATACATGGGTTTGCCCTGTATGTGGACATAAAGGTAATAAGAGTAACTTCTGTGAAGATTGTGGAAGCAAGAAACCAAGTGCTGAATCTGGTTGGACTTGCCCAGAATGTGGTAAAAGTGGAATAATGTCTAAATTCTGCCCAGACTGTGGTCACAAGAGAGGTGAATAATGATGACTAAAAAAAATAAAAACGTGCTTATTGCTTTATCAATAATTTGTATTATTGCTGCCTTATTTAATGTAATTTATTTTGTTTTTCCTTTTGACAAAGCTAATAACGCTAAAGCATTTTGGGTTTCTTATAGTGCTACAATGTTATTGTTTGTAATAGGATTTATTAGTATCTTTTTTGCTTTTGCGAAAAAGAAACTAGAGTCAAAAATATTTGGCATTCCAATTATTTCATTCGTATATGGAGTTGCTATCTTTCAATTTATTATCGATATTATTATTTTAATTACTGGAAATTATATTGCTATTAAATCTTGGATTGTTTGGATTATTGAATCAATAATATTAGCAGTATTATTAATAGGCATAATCACAAGAACAGTTTATCGAAATGCAATTGATGAAATGGAAAAGAAAGATGAAGGTAAAACAAGGTTTATTGATGAATTAAGAGCAGAGATTAAAATATTATGTGATAATTCATATGGAAAAGCATATGCAAAAGAACTACAATCATTAAATGAAAATTTAAAATATACAAATCCTGTTTCAAATAAAGAAGTAATTGAATTAGAAGATGAAATGTTAAATGAACTAGATTACTTGAAGAAAGCCATTGAAGAAGAAAAAGAATTAGATACAATTAATTATATTAATAAACTTAATAATCATATTAAGGAGAGAGCTGCTAGAATCAAGGTTATTTAATTATATAGGAGAAAACTATGGCAATATTTAAATGTAAGATGTGTGGAGCAAGTATAGAAATAAACAATAATGAAGCAACATGTGAATGTGAATATTGTGGTACTATACAAACCATGCCTCAAGTACAAGATAATAATAAATTAATATCACTACATAATAGAGCAAATACATTAAGATTAAAATGTGATTTTGATAAAGCATTATCTACATATGAAAACATAATAAGTGAAAATGAAAAAGATGCAGAAGCACATTTTGGGCTTTTACTATGTAAATATGGAATAGAATATGTAGATGATCCAAAGACAGGAAAGAAGATACCAACATGCCATAGAACAATAGCAAAATCAATATTTGATGATATTGATTATCAAGAAGCAATAAACAATAGTGATGTAGTAGCAAGAAGAATCTATGAAGAAGAAGCAAATAGAATAGATTTAATACAAAAATCTATTCTATCGATATCAGTGAATGAAAAACCATATGATATCTTTATATGTTATAAAGAGACAGACGATAGTGGTAAAAGAACAAAAGATTCAGTAATAGCACAAGAATTATATGAAGAATTAGTTAAAAAAGGATATAAAGTATTCTTTTCAAGAATAACATTAGAATCTAAATTAGGAAGAGAATATGAACCATATATTTATGCTGCATTAACATCATCAAAAGTGATGTTAGTAATAGGAAGTAAAATAGAATATTTTAATGCAGTATGGGTAAAGAATGAATGGAGTAGATTCTTAGGATTCATGGAGAATGATAAGAATAAATATATCATACCATGTTATAAAGATTTAGATGCATATGATTTACCTGATGAATTATTATCATTCCAATCACAAGATATGAGTAAATTAGGTTTTATGCAAGATTTACTTAGAGGAATTGATAAGTTAATTAGTAGGGAAAATCAAAGTGTTAATGTTATTGATAAACAAATAGTTCAAAAATCTAATTATACTGTTAATACATATAATGTTAATGCATTGTTTGTTCGGGCTGACATTTTATTACAAGATAGTGATTATGATAAAGCTAGCGGAGTAATAGAAGAAATACTTAAAATGGATCCAGAAAATGCAAAAGCATACATCTATTTAACACTAATAGATTTAGGATTGAAGAAAGAGGATGATTTATTAAAATGTCGAGCTAAAGTTTTGGATAATAAAAACTTTAAATGGGCTACTAGATTTGCAACTGGTGATTATGAAAATACTATTCAAAAATATATTGATAAAATTAAAGATAATACTAAGAATGGAAAAACATATGATATTTATGATCATGCTCTTGATTTAATGAAGGATGGTAGATATACAGAAAGTATTAATTTATTTAAATCAATTATTAATTTTGAAGATAGTGCAGAAAGAATAGAGGAATGCATAGGACTACTAGAAGAACAAAAATATAAAAATGCAGTGAAACTAAAAGATAGTGGGTATTTTATAGAGGCACTACAAACCTTAAATGAAATGAAACAAAGTGATGCAGTAAAGTGGCTGATTGATGAATGCAAGCATAAATATTATGATAAAGAATATCAACATGCGTTAGATTTGATTAATATGTCTTTTTACAATGAAGCTCTTGAAATATTATATTATATGAACGGTGTTGGAGATGTAAATGAAAAAATTAGGTTTTGTGATGAAGCAATAAAAAAATCTAAATACAATTCAGCAATATCTTCTAAAAATAATAAAGCTTATCAAAGGGCAATTGATGTTTTTACTTCCATTATTGATTATAGGGATTCAAAAGAACAAATTGAAGAATGCAAAAACTTAAGTAAATATCAAAATGCAATGGAATTAAAGGCAGCAAAATACTATGTTCAAGCAAGAAAAAAATTTGAAGAAATAAAAGATTTTAAAGATTCATTAGATCAAATTGAATATTGCAATAGAGGATTAATTATAGAATCAAAAAAGAGCAAAATTATTAAGATTGTTATAGGAATTGTTGCTAGTTTATTGATTATTGTTCCTTTGGTTATTTGGTTAATATCATTTGCCTAGATTGATTAATGTGTGATGACCGATTTAACAATAAATTGGTTTTTAAAATAATAAATAAGAGAAGGAACTAAAAAGCCTTCTCTTTATTTTATAGTATGGTATAATGAATATATAAATATAATGAATATATAAAAAAGAAAGGAATATATTAGGAATTATTTATGAAAGTTTGGATAACTGTTAAATCTATATTGTATTTTGTATTTTGTATTGTTTTGTTCTTTATTCATGAAAATTTTGTACAAAATTTAAGATCATTTATTCCAGTAATAATGATTGTTTATGGAGTATTTGAAATTGTAATTGGATTAATGCGTGAAAAGAAGAAATTCTTAACACATCATGCATTCTATTTTGGTTGTATTGAATTTGTTATTGGATATGTTATGTTATTCTTTATTACTGATTATACTGAAGTGTGTATAATTTGGGCGTTATGGTCAATTTTAAGAGAATCTCTTGAAATTGAAGAAATCGTTGAAAGGTTGAAGGAAGGAATTCCTGCATTCATCAGTGTTATTGAATCTGTTGTAATTATTGTATTCTCAATTTTATTATTGATTGAACCTGGTGAGCATCATGCTCATATTCATGCTTATTTATTATCATTAGAATTGTTTATGACTGCTCTTACTCCTTTTGCTGATATGTTTATTAAGAAAAAAATCGAAAAAAGAAAAGAAAAGAAATTACAAACCACTAGTGAATAATAAAAATAATTAAAGAATTATTATGAAACAAATAGAAGTAGTATGTGCCATTATCAAAGATGATGAAGGAAGTATTTTTTGTACTAAAAGAGGCTCTGGTAGAGCACTAGCTGGATATTGGGAATTTCCTGGTGGCAAGATTGAAAATGGTGAAACAAAAGAAGAAGCATTAAAGCGGGAAATAAAAGAAGAATTAAATAGTGAAATAGAAGTAGAAAAATTCTTAATCAAAACCGAATATTCATATGAATATTTTGATGATGGTTTTCCTCCATTTCACATCACACTTTATGCTTATTTGTGTAAATTGATAGATGGAAGGTTAGAATTAAAAGAACATCAAGCATCAATATTTTTAAGTGCTGACAAGCTTAAATTATTAGATTTTGCCCCTGCTGATAAGCCTATAATTGATTTTCTATGTCGAGGTGACTATTAATGTATAATGAAAAAAGAAGTAATATAACTAAAATATTAATTATCATTATGATGTTATTTTTGTGTATTTCTCTATGTAGCTGTAATGCACTTCAAAATATTATTAATGATATGGAGAATAATCCTATTATAAATAATAATGATGATAATAATCATAATGATAATAATGATGCATCCTTTGTTTCTTCAAAAAAAGTAGGAGCATTAAATGAAGTATCATATTCATTTAATGAAGGTTGTGATTATTGTAATGAAACCTTATTTAATAAATTATCTTTCTTTTCATCTAATATTTTTGATTTGTGTGTGGATTATGATAATAGTGATAATTATTGTATTTCACCATTATCTATTTACATGGCTTTCTCCATTTTACATTATCTAGGAGATGACAATGTGAAGAGGGATGTTGAAGAGATGCTAGAAATGGATAGTGAGGATATTAGTGATAGTGGTTGTGTCTTTTTAAAGATGTTAAATGAAAAATATTTTAATGGTAAACTTGTATCTAAATTATTATTAACTAATTCAATATGGCTTGATAGTGGACTTGATGCTAATCAAATTGTCCTTGATGAATTAGGAGAAAAATATTATTGCTATGCTCATAATACACCATTTAGTCTTGATAATAAAAAAGCTAATAAAGAAATTAGAGAATTTATTAAAGAAAAGACAAATGGTTTAATTGATAAAGATTTTGAACTTAGTGATAGAACTATCTTTGCTATTATTAATACTTTATATTTTAAAGATATTTGGAAAGATGGTGCTATCTTAGATAAAGCATATCGTAATTTCTGTGATGAGAATGGAATGAATGCAGTTAAGAAGATATTCTTATATTCTAATTATATTGAAGGTGTAGTTCAAAAAAATGATGATTATAGTTTCTTCTATGCTGAGACACATTCAAATTATAAGATTAAATTTATCTTACCTAATGAAGGTGTATCTATTGATAAATGTATGGATAGTAAGACAATAGATTATGTTAATAAATTTAGTGATTATAATAATTATGATAATAACGATAGTAAAGATAATAATTCTAAAATAACACAAAAAACTAGTTGTATCTTTCCAGCATTTGAAATATCTTCATCAACACCATTAAAAGAAATATTAGAAGATAATAATTATTTACCTCATGCTTTTGCTTCATACAACACTCCACTTATCAAAGGTGCTTGCTTTGTATCTGATATCAAACATCAAGTAATACTTAATGTTAACGATGAGGGAATTGAAGGAGCTGCTGTTACTATTATTACAAATGAGAAGAGTGCTCATTTTGAATTCAATGTTGAATACAATGAATTTGTGATTAATAGACCATTCATTGCTATTGTTACTGATACAAATAATTGTATATTATTTATTGCAAAAATAACTAATCCTGAAAGTTCAATAAATGGATCTAATTTGGAATTTGTAAAAGATTAATTATGAAAAAAGAATTAAGAAAGAAAGCAATTGAAGAAAGAAGCAAGATTAGTGAAGAATATCGTTATATCAAATCTTTATTAATTATTGAAAAAATATTAACATTGATTGATTCTTTAGGTAAAAAGAATATTGCTGTTTATTTATCAATGAAAGAAGAAGTTGATCTTGATAATTTAATTAAATTATTAATTAGGAATCATTATAAAGTAATGGCACCTAGAATGAATAAGGATGTATTAGATTTTTATTATATTAATGATTTAGATAATTTAGAAATAGATAATAAATATAAAATTAGAGAACCAATTATAAATAAAGATAATAAAATTAGTATTAATTGTGCTGATATTGTATTATGTCCAGGTTTATTATTTGATTATGAGAGAAATAGACTTGGTTATGGTAAGGGATATTATGATAAAGCATTGAAGGATTATAAAGGTATTAAGATTGGTGTTTGCTTTGATATTCAATTAATTAACAATTTAGAAATTGATGATAATGATGTAAGAATGGATTATGTTATTACAGAAACTAAAGTTTTAAATTGAATATAATATATGAAATAAAAATGTACTCACAAGATTTATAATTAAGTACTTATATTCTTGTATCTATCTTTTCTAAAACTTCTTTAAAAAAGATATAACAATTTATATAATAAATTATGTAACAAATGTTATAGGAGTTTTTTGTGAAAGAACTAATAAAACAAATTAGACAATATACCGGATTAAGCCAAACAGAAATGGCTTCAAAAATAGGCGTTAGATTTGCGACAATAAATCGTTGGGAAAATGGTCATTCGGAACCGACAAGACTTGCTCAAGAAAGTCTTTATATTTTATGCGAGAATTTGAATGTACCAATATATGAAATGATTATCGAAAAAATAAAACGAGAAGCATCGTCTATTAGTTTGGATGAAGGTCGCATCATGCTTTATCATGGATCTAAAAGTGGAATTGGGGGCGATATTAAGCCGACAAGTCATGAAAGATGCGACTTTGGAAAAGGATTTTATATGGGTACTACCCCTGAACAGCCACTTACGCTCATTTGTGATTTTGAAGAGTCAAAATTTTATATTGTTTCTATTGATGTTAAGAATCTAGTAAGTGTTGAAATTCCTGAAAATATAGACTGGGCGATGGTTGTTGCTTATCATCGTGGACGTATGGATAGAATTAAAGGTAGCAAGTTTTATGATAAATATGGCTCAATAACAAGTGGGAAAGATTTAGCTATCGGAAGTATTGCAGATGATAGAATGTTTTACGTTATAGATAATTTTTTCTTAGAAAACATTACTGACGTTGCACTCGTAAATAGTTTGTCAGCTTTAATTCTTGGTAAGCAATATGTTGCTCTTACGATGAAGGCTTGTAATGCAATACGAATAGAAAAAGAAATACCTCTTTCATTTTTTGAAAAGAAAGTTTTACGAAAAGTGAGTGAAAAAAATCGACAAACTGGTATTGATCTTGCCAATGAAATTTGCAAATCTCATCGTCGTGAAGGAAAATTCTTTGATGAAATTGTGAATGAAGCCGTAAATGGAGATAAATAATGGATAATTTCACATTAAAATTATGCGATATACAGGGGCGTCTTTTTGAACTGTTTCTAAGTACAGATTATGATGTAGAAAACCTTGTAAAAGTATTTATGAATAGTGAGATAGCCAAAAATCTCGATTCAGAATATAACCGTATGCAATGGGCTGGTGAAGAATATCTTTTAGAAGAACTTATCGATACTTGTAAAGACAAGTTAATACATAAAAAAACGAGCGTTTCGAAAGAAGCTTTGTTTTGGATGGGCTACGTTTATCGTTATTGGCATTTTTATACGCAAGAAGATAGTGTAAAGATTTATAAGCAAGCTCCTTTTGAAACAATGATTATTAATTATTTAATGTTTCATACTATGGATGTTGAAATGGCAATTGATGATTTAAAAGAAATTTATAATCAAAAAAAATCTTTTTTCAAACATGATAAATGAGAATCGAATAAAAAGATTGAAAAATATCAAAATTACTAGGAAGTAAAATGATTTTTTATTTACGACTGTAAACGTTTTATGGTGGAAAATTATTGAAAAGATGAATTTAGGGGGTTTATACTAAATTAACTAATGATTAAGGAAAGGTTTAAAAGTATGATTAATATTAATAAATCATTTAACTTTTATTGTGCATATTGTATTTGTTTTCCAAGAAAGCTTGTGTCATAATGAGTTCTTGGACTTTTAAGCATTGAATATTAACAAAACAGAATGCATAAAAGCCTATTAGTCTTAATTATTACACAAGGTAATAAGTTATCAAGTAATAATTAAGAGAAATAAAAATAAAATAGAAACTCTGGGTTATTACTTGATAGTAATAGCCCATTTTTTTAATATTGTAAGTTTTAATAATAGGAGGATAATCAAGGATAACTATGAAATTATTAATGTTTATTGTTTTGATAACTATTGTATGTTTAATTGGTATTGTTATGGTAGCCTGTATAAAAGAAAGAAAATTATGCTTAATGTATTAAATTTGTAGATGAATATGTATAAAGTAAGAATAATAAAGATGTAAAAAAAAGATAAATAAAGTATAATAAAAATAATAATATAAGAGGTGAAAAAATGTTTTATAAAAGTGCAATTGAATTAGTTGGCAATACGCCATTATTAGAATTAAGATTATTAGAAAAGAAATATAATTTGAAAGCTAAACTTTATGGTAAATTAGAATATTTTAATCCAGCAGGATCTGTTAAAGATAGAATTGCTATGCAAATGATTTTTGATGCAAAAGATGCAGGTATATTAAATGAAAATAGCATTATTTTAGAAGCTACTAGTGGTAATACTGGAATAGGTCTTGCATCTATTGCCACAATGTTAGGTTATAAGTGCGTTATCGTTATGCCTGAAAATATGTCAGTTGAACGTATTAAGACAATGAAAGCATATGGAGCTGAAGTCATTTTAACAGAAGCAAGTAAAGGAATGAAAGGTGCACTTGCAAAAGCAAATGAATTAAAAGAAGCAAATCCTAATGTTGTTATTATGGGTCAATTTGTTAATCCATCAAATCCAAAGGTACATGAAGCAACAACAGGAAGAGAAATCTATAAAGATTTAGATGGTAAGGTTGATATGCTTGTTGCTGGTATTGGGACTGGTGGAACAATTACAGGAACTGCTAAATTTTTAAAATCTAAAATTAAAGATATCGAAGTAGTAGGTGTAGAACCAGCATCATCTGCTGTTTTATCAGGAGAAGCTCCTGGTAAACACAAGATACAAGGAATTGGTGCAGGTTTTGTTCCAGATGTATTGAATCTTGATTTAGTTGACAGAATTGTGAAAGTAGAAAATGAAGCAGCTTATGAATTTAGTCGTGAAATGGGTAAGGTTGAAGGTGTCTTAGTTGGTATTTCATCTGGTGCAGCTTTAAAAGCAGCAATTGTGGAGGCTAGTAAAGAAGAAAACAAAGATAAAAACATCGTTGTTATTTTCCCTGATGGTGGTGCTAGATATTTATCTACTGATTTATATGAATAAACATAAATGTTAAACATAAATGTTAAACATAAATGTTAAACAAAGATGTTAAACATATATGTTTAATAAAATCTTATTTGTATAAGAATAATATGATAAAATAGAAGTGGTTGAGATAATCACTTCTATTTTTTAATATTGAAACTTAATTGAATCTAAAAAATATTAATAAAAATGTAATTATTAATGGAATGATTATTGATTTTAAGTATTTAATTAGTTTAAAGGATTAATATAAATAAAAATAAATAAACAAAAAAAATAACTATATTTATATATAAATATATTTAT
>JAFSVH010000068.1 GCA_017450215.1 Bacilli bacterium
ACAGCAACTAATTCCTGTAATTCATCCGACCGTAGAATAACACCGTAATTTTTATTATTATTTTATCCTTTATATTATACTTTGTATAATATACCTATTGACAAATTAGTTATAATTTGGTATAATATAATCAAGATAGGATAAGATTATTACTGATGTGCCTATCCATCAAAGGAGATTTTTATATGTTAGTTAAATTAGAAAATGGTATGTTATTAG
Organism: Bacilli bacterium; assembly: GCA_017450215.1. Lineage (GTDB taxonomy): Bacteria > Bacillota_I > Bacilli_A > ML615J-28 > CAG-698 > RGIG3506. Next base: position 220 of record JAFSVH010000068.1, read on the forward strand.
ATTGTTATCATTCGGATAATCCTTGTTGGAGTGAGGATGCAAATTGCAATTATGGATATACTATATTCAATTGTGATGGTAGTTTTTATGATGGTGGAGAGTTTGAATTTGATTCTGCTTTATACCAGTCAGATGAAGAAATCATTAAGGGAATTATAAAATTTCATTTTGAACAAGATTTTAGATTCATTAAAATTATTGATACAGATGATTGTGAATATGAAGATATTAATGAATTACTTGAAGAAAATGTTTCAAAATGTGATACTGTTTCATTACTTAATAATACTATGGATGGAGAATTAGCATCATATTTTATGGAAGAATTTGGATGTGAATATAGTGAAATCGTTGATGAACATGGATTTGTTTATAGTAAAGATGAAGATTATGTTTCATTTGTTCAAGTGGATGATATAATTCCGATTAAAACACCGTACCATTTAATTTTTAAAGAAATGTTATTGGCGTTTACAAGAGATGAAAAAATTAAGGTAATAAATAAATATCAAGAGGAGTAGAATATGACTGATAAACAATTTTTAAATGCACTTATTAAAGGAATGGAAGGTAGTAAGAATCCTGTTATTTATGGTACAGGATTATATCTTCAATTTATAGAATCTTGGACTAATCCAAACAATGAATATTCTGATTATCAAAAAGATGTTAAGAATATCGAAAAAGTAGAAGTTAATTGGAAGTCTTGGAATAATCCAGAATTTTGCTTACACGTTAGGATTACTAGAAAGAATGGTTCATCAACAGATGTTGAAACACTTACCTCTTTAAATCCATTACAATCTTGGTATGATTATGGGAAGAATTGTAGATAGGATGCAACTGCATCCTTTTTTTGTTGCAATCCCTAATACCTGGTATAGATCAGGCATTACCCATTTCAAGCTTTTCCCACCCAAAAGAAATCTACCCTACGGATTATCCCTAGCCCTAAATTTAAGTTCAAGCTCCTGCCATCTGGATTCTCCAGATATTGTATATGAAATAAATTTAGCCCAACCACATCATGTTTAGAATGCAAGGCTCCGATCTTGCAGCTAAACAATCCAAAGGATAATCCTATGCCACGCCCATAGCCCTATTTTTGCCCTTATCAGAAGCTTTTCTCTAATTTATGTATAAATTATCACCATTACATTAAAAGCAGCAGATAAGCCCTCTTACAGCAACTAATTCCTGTAATTCATCCGACCGTAGAATAACACCGTAATTTTTATTATTATTTTATCCTTTATATTATACTTTGTATAATATACCTATTGACAAATTAGTTATAATTTGGTATAATATAA
>JAFSVH010000069.1 GCA_017450215.1 Bacilli bacterium
GTCTGATAAGATTCCTTTTACTTATCAAGCTCTTTGTGATGATATGGCACAAGCTATTGATAGACTTGAACATGAAGATGGTGCTACTATTTCAGATGCTCCAACTCAGATGTATCAGGATGTAAGTGAAAAGGTTGATTTTAAGAAAGTTAAGACTGAGATTGGTAAGATTGCCAAGAAACTTAATGAAATTGATAAGGAAAGCGAAGAAGCAGTACATGTTCCTGAATATAAAAAGATTGTTGAGAATTATCTCGGCAAGAATCGTCTTGTAAAGGATTGTGAAGAATCTCAGGCAGATATGCTTGCTCTTATTCTTGAAGACCTTGAAGCATATGTAAAGGAAAATAATATTACTGTTTAATTTAGTAATTAAATAGAAAATTAAAAATATTAAGGGAGATAGGATGAAAAGCAAATAAAAATCCAATTCTATCTCCCTTAATTTTTCCTTTTAAATTTCTCAAATTTTCTCAAGTTTTGGTAAGAAAGGAGAATTATGGGTAAAAGTGTCTGTAAAGGTTGCGGTATTCGTTTCCCTACAGAAGATATGACGGTTGTTAGCGGTTTAAAATATTGCCCTGAATGTGCTAAACCTAGACTTAAAGAAGCAAGGACAAATATTGAATTAAATGATTATCTTTTTAATTTATGTAATAAAGACCAAGACGTTATGCCTTATTTAACTACTCAGGTTAAATGGATGGTAGATAATAATAATTTTAAACCTAGTGGAATACTTGCAACTTTAAAATATGTTTATGATGATTCTGAAACTGCCCCTCCTTTTAATCCTCGTAGTGGTATTCAATATATAGTACAAAAATACTATTCTACAGCTAGAGATTTTTATATACAAGTACATCATTTAAATCAAACATCAGAAGATGAAATAAAACGTATATTAACTATGCCTACAGAAACAATAACACTTACTCGTTCTGAACTTGATGCAAGAGATAAACGTTCTTCTGAAAAACGTAAAGATGAATTATATGGTAAGGAAATTGATTTAAATGATATACCAGATGATGATTAAAGGGGGTATTAAATGGCACAGAATATTGAACAACTTTCAACAATTGGTAAAAAGTTGACTAATTCTGCATTATTGGAATTTCAAGATAGAAATGCAATTCGTCAAGTTCTGGGTTGTTTATTAAATAATCCTCAATTAATTAAAATGTACCCATTAGAATTATATGATTTTGTTGATGTTTTTCATCAAATTATATTTAGTGTTATAAAAAATTTAGCGCGAGAGGGTGCAGAAGAAATAGAGCTTGATGATATTATAGTATATCTTGAAGCTAAATATCCAACAAAGTATCAAAAATTTATTAAGTTGGATGGAGAACGTTATGTTTTAGATGCTAAAGAATTAGCACACCCAAAGACTTTTAAAGCCAATTATGAAGAAATAAGAAAGTGGGCGGCACTTAGGGCTATTGCTCAACATGGAATAGATGTGAGTGAATTTTTTGACCCAAATGAAACAGACCCACAAATTATAGAAGAAACTAGTGACCGTTTTAATAGTTATGATACTGCTGGTATTATTGCTTATTTTAAACAAAAAATAATTGCAGTAAATGAAATGTTTATTAGTCATGGCAGTAGAAATAGTATTAAGGCTGGTGGTTTAGAAGCTCATGAGCAAAAAGAAGCGTGGAAAGAATCTATTGACCACGGTTTAGCATATGCCAGTAATTATTTAACTACAATTACATATGGTATTCGTAAAAAGAAATTTACAGTAATGAGTGCTGGTACTGGTGTTGGTAAAACTCGTATTACAGTATCTAATATTTGTCATACTTTCGCTCCAAAATTTTATGATAAAGAAAGTGGAGAATGGAAAGATAATCCAAATGGTACAAAAAATTGTTGCTTATATATAGGCACAGAAATGGAACTTCGTGAAGAAGTAGAACCTATTATTTGGGGTTATATGGCAGATGTACCTGAAAATCATATTTTAATGAATACTTATGAAGAGGGAGAAGAAGAACGAGTAGACCAAGCTATTGCTTATTTAACTGATACTCATGATAATGCTAAACGTGGTATTTATTTAGAGTATATTCCTGATTATGATATAGCTACATTAGA
>JAFSVH010000070.1 GCA_017450215.1 Bacilli bacterium
GTACCTTCATAATATGTTATAGGGTTTATTGATGTAGCATTAACTATTATATTATAAAAGCCAGGACCTTGATTATTATAATACTTTAACTGCACTCTATAATCATTTACATCTACTTGATGTAAATGAGGTAAGATATTGCAATTTCCATAAATAATTATTCCTTCACTAACCACGTGAATAGAAATATCACCATATGATATACTATCTAAATACTCAACATCTAAGTAATATATTGAATTTTGGTTGAGTGAAACTTCATCATTTGAATAAATATAATTAATTGGTATCATAACATCATTATATACAATTACTTGAGAATTAGTGTCCGTAGAAATGAAATAATTACTTTGACATTCCACAATAATTCTATACAATTTACTTTCACCACAAGCTAAACCTACATTAATATCTAAATTACTTGAGCAATCCAAACTAATCGTATCTACAATATCGAGTGGTATTATTTTATCACTATAATTAGACCAATTATTTGAAATTTTATATTCATAAACTTTACTTTTAGGAATTTTAATTTCTAAATTATTATTACATCCAATAAAAGAATTATTACCTATTAATATTAAAGGACTTATTTCTCTTAAAATAATAATTTCAGATAATAATTCGCAATTTTCAAACGCCCTGTCGCCGATATTAATTACATTATTTAACAAAGTTAAACTTTCCAAACTACTACAGCCTTTAAACACTGAAGTTCCAATGCTTATTAAATTATTATTTAATATAATATTATCTAGTTTTGTGCAATTTTCAAATGTATTCGTTCCTATTGATGTTACACTGTTAGGTATGGTAATGCTTCTCAAACTAGTACAACCTTTAAACACTGAAGAACCTATACTTGTTATATTATTATTTAATATAATATTATCTAGTTTTGTGCAATTTTCAAATGCATTCGTCCCTATTGATGTTACACTGTTAGGTATAGTAATGCTTTTCAAATTGCTACAGCCTTTAAACGCTGAAGAACCTATAGTTGATAAATTATTATTTAATATAATATTATCTAGTTTTGTGCAATTTTCAAATGCATTCATTCCTATTGATGTTACACTGTTAGGTATGGCAATGCTTTTTAAATTGCTACAGCCTTTAAACGCTGAAGCGTCTATATTGGTTAAATTGTTGCTTAAATCTATGCTCATCAACTTGGCACAATTTTCAAAAGCACTTTCGCCAATACTGGTAACACTATTTGGAATTGTCAAAACATAAATATTAGAATTTCCCGCAAATGCAAAATCACCAATGCTAAAAATTGACGTTAATCCGATTTTATTTGGAATTGATAAAGATATATTCACATTTGATGACAAATTATTAAGATTAATTCCCAACAATTCATTATATTGATAATCATAAATATTAGTAACATTACTCGGTATAAGCAAATATCTTAACTTATTGCAATTTTCAAACGCATATGGATTAATGCTTGTTATTATATTTTCCTTAAATTCATTATTAATAATTATATCTGTGACTAAGCTATTTATACCTAATTGAGTTGCAGTTAAATTAGGATTATAGTTCCAAGTGAAGTATTCTATGGATTCACAACCATAAAATGCATCAATACCTATATCAACTATATATTCACACAAAGTAACTTTATTCAATTTATGGCAATTATAAAATGCATTATTTTTTATATTATAAACATTTTTGGGTATTTCAACTTCCGTTAATAAATTGGCTAGCCCCCCTCCCAAATCACTAACAGTATAAAGTGAATTATATATCCATTTTACATTTAGAATTGAATCACAGCCAACAAAAGCATTCGAAGATATACTTGAAACATTTTGCCCGATTGTTATATTCTCCAAATTTGCACAATCAAGAAAAGCATTTGATGCTATAGTCTGAACTCCACTTCTTATCTCAACATTTTTTAATAGTGCGCTTATACCCAAAAGAGATGAAGTATATGATGGATTATATATCCAGGTTAATTCTATATCAGATGGAAAGGCATCAATACCAATACTTGTAACACTATATGGAATAGTTAATTCGCATAATGAATTACATCTTTTAAAAGCACCATTGCCAATAAAAGTAATAGATTGTGGCAATATCAAACTTTCCAATTTTAAACAGCCCATAAATGTATAATCATCAATGCATACCAAACCATAAGGAAGGCTAATCGTCTCAATCTTGTTGCAATTCTCAAAAGCATGCGATTGTATATACATAGTATCTTTTATTTTGATTGTAGTTAACGATATTGGTAAATAGTAACTTGTATTATTTTGAACAGTTATCAAAGAATTAGGATAATAACTCGAACCAAAAATATAACCAAAAGATGATTGGCTTCCTAGTGAGGTTCGACTATGACCAACAAATGGAATTGTCATTGATTCAAGATTTTTGCAACCACTAAACGCACCAAATCCAATTGTTTGAATACTATTCGGAATTTCTATATTGCATATTTCTTCACAATCACAAAATGCGTTAGACTCAATTGATACCACCATTTTTCCATTAATTCTTGATGGTATTGCAAAACTATTTGGCAATTCATCATCAACTCCAACAATAGTTACTTCATTACCATTTGTAGTTGTCAAAAAAGGGAAATTAGATATTCTATGACCACATATACAGTTAGTAACATAATAAGAACCTGCTGGTGCTCCATATGAATGTATATGTGGAACAACCATCTTTACCCAATTAAAACACCAACCGCTATTTATCCAAACATTTGACATATTTTTCCAATTGTCTTTTTTACCCCAACCAAAATGGACTATATAGCCGAATTGATTATCTTGATTAGTTCCACTTCCTACTAATAATTGATATCCATATCCAATAACAGCATGATTAGTATATTCATTACTATGCATACTGATAATAATTGGTCGATTAGCATCAATTTCATTTTTAATTTCATTCAAATCAGTCCCCCTTGTAACTATAGCCAAATCATCAGTTAAATTTAAAATGTTTTTTCTTTCTGCTAATAAATTTTCTAATCCGTTTTTTATAGTAATATATGAGGATGATCTTGGAATTTCATTAACTACCTTGGCAAAATAATTATATTGATAATTATCTATTTCTGCATCGCCTTGTGTACCTAACGTATAACAAGTCATATCCATTGGATTCGTGCAAGTATTTGGATTATTTTCTCCATAAAACAAATAACTATTATCTATTATACGTCGATCATTATAATAGTTATTGTAACTTAATAATAATTGCGATGCAACTGCACTACAAGTTCCTGTTGTATTGTTTCCATGATATGGTCCTATTGTAAAATATTCAACATTATCTATATATGTTGCTCCAGGGCCAAGTCCATCGCCAATTATATATTGATCTCCACAACTTGATAGTAAACTTAAGTTTTTGTTTTTTTCACTTATATATCTATTATTATTTTCTTTATTCAAGACAACTTTAATTTCTTCTTGATTATTTGAATAACCGATTAAATTCTTAGAAATCTTAATCATTTCTTTTTTTTCGTCACTAGTTAATACTTCATTTGTCCCAATGTTTCTAAATTCATCATTTTCCTTGACGAGATAATGTGTTGGACCAGCATAGTATTTTCTTTCGTCGCATACAAATGGTGGCCTACTTCCATAAGAGTATTCAAGTACATCTAATGTCAAAGCTGACAAAATCACATACCCTGAATCAACAAATTCAACATATATAAAATCACCAGATTCATCTAGGTTATATAAATAGTCACAAGAACTAATTTCAATTGACCCAAATAATTCATTAATTTCAGTTTGAATTACTGATTGCTCAAGTAATTTTTCACTATAAGAATTTGCTTGTACATTTATTTTATATACCAATATGTTAAAAAACAAAATTATTAAAAATAATGCAAAAACAGCTAATTGTATCTTTCTCTTCATTTTTTATTATCTCCTATGCGAATAATTGTATAATTTTGGATAACTATTTTTTAAATATTCTCCTGCTTTAAAATAGATATTATTGAGATTCCAAATTTCAGTATCCCATCCAAGTTTTCCTCTATAAAAATCAATATCATTTAAGTCTTTCTCATCACAATATCTATTCATTTCATCATAATCTCTCATATCTCCACTAGTTATTTCATCATAATAACCATAACAATTAACTTGGCTACCTCCTATCGATGCATTTTTTATATATTTTCTTGTTTTTAAAAAATCTGATTTTATTATTATTTTACAAATAGCAAGAGAATTATAAACGTAACCATTACCATTTGATATTCCTGCAATTTTAATACCTTCATCTATATTATAATAATTATAATCAACGCTAATATTTACCATAGAATAACAATTACTAATGCATTTTTTGTTAATACCTGATATCCCCCCAATGATTATTCCTTTATTTCCATTTACAAAATAATAATTGTCAGTTGAATATTCTACTTGCATAGTTCCTATTGCATAGCAATCATCAATAAAACCATTGTTGTAACAGCAAATACTGCCACTCAAAAAACTTATTTTCTCATGTATATTATTCCAAATACATTCTACCTTGAAATTTTCAACGCCTACATTCTTAATAGTTCCACGATTATATCCAAACAAAACGCCATTATTCCCATTTGTTAATCCATACAAATAAAGATTTATATTTTCAACAATGTATCCGCAACCATCAAAAACACCTTCAAATGCTCTATTTTCATCATAACCTATAGTTATCCACCTAAAATTTTTTAAATTAATATTCTTGCCTAAAGCATAATACTTATTTAATGTTTTATCACAATAAGCATCCTTTGATAAATTCAATAATTGTTTCTCGTTAATAATTATATATGGATCTTCTTTAGTACCATTCCCTCTATGGTAGTCTTCAATATCTAAAAACATAACTTGTTTTTTTATTTTTTCTTCTATATAGTTCTTATAATTCAAGAGTAAATTGTCAACATCATTTTTTGTATTACATTCATTTATACTATTAATGTAGTAATCTTTATTACTCAAAATAGCATCCCATTCTTTTTCAGAATAAAACGATTCATTTAATTTATCAAAATTACAATTAAGTTCATATATTGCTTCTTCCTTCTTTTGCGATAAAGATACTAGTCTATAATTGCAAGAAGAAAGAAAAAGCAAAAAAATAAGGACAACGATAGCAAATATTTTTTTTGTTATTTTCATAAAACCCTCCATAATACTTAAGTACTTAATTGATATTAAAACCACTTTGATTATATCATAATATTCAATCCAATTCAATTGTAACAAATAACGATTTAATATATTGAATAAATAATTATAATCGAAACACTTAGAAAGGATATATTACATATTATATAAAAAACTCCACAATAATTATTGTGGAGCAATCATTTTATTAATTAAATATATAATTATCAAATGTCAATCAATGAATTTCATCTACTGATGTATAAGTAGCTTTACATTTAGGATATCTTGAACAAGCATAGAACTTTTGTCCTTTACTTCTTCCTTTAGTACTAACACGTTCTACAATTTCACCTTTACCACATATAGGACAAACTATACCGACTCCTTTTGGTTTCATTTCTTCTCTTGGAGCAGTGTAATGACATTTTGGAAAACCAGAGCATGCCATAAATTCACCAAACCTACCATTACGAATCAATAGCTTAGAACCACATTCAGGGCATAATTCTTCAGTTTCAATAGGATACATTCTCACCATTTTAGCTTCAGCATTCTCTAATAATGGTTTAAATTCTTTATAGAAATTTCCTACTTCTTCATACCAAACCATATTTCCTTCACTTATATCATCAAGGGCTTTTTCCATTTCTGCTGTGTATTCAACATTAATAATGCTGTTAAAATATTCATCTAGCTTCTTGCTTGTGAGTCTTCCTTGGTCTGTTGGGTAAATAGCTTTACGTTCTAATTTAATATAATTTCTCTTCTTCAAAGTCTCAACAGTAACTGCATATGTCGATGGTCTACCAATCCCTACATCTTCCATTTTCTTGATTAATTTAGATTCTGTATAACGAGCAGGAGCTTGTGTGAACTTTTGAATTGCATCAATATGACCATCATTATATTCATCACCAACTTTGAATAATGGTAATGCTTTAGCATCATCATCTTCATATTTATTATATATTTTTAAATATCCATCAAATAAAACTTTCTCACCAGTGATATAAAAATCATATCCATTATTAGATATTGTAACTCTTTCATCTAATACTTTAGCACTCTTCATAAGCGAGCTAACAGCACGATCAAAAATCATTGAATATATTTTATATTCATCATTTGATAGATAATCTTTCATCTCTTCTAAAGTATTATCTAGGCTAGTTGGTCTAATTGCTTCATGAGCATCTTGAATATTTTTACCACTTTGCTTTGGTGATTTATATCCTTCATAATAATCTTTACCATATTTATCCTCTATATAAGACTTAGCTTGATTAATAAAATCACTACTTAATCTAACAGAATCTGTTCTCATATAAGTAATCAAACCAATTCTTTTATTTTTCACATCAACGCCTTCATACAATTTTTGAGCAATTTGCATAGTCTTACTAGCATTAAAACCATATTTAGATGATGCTTCTTGTTGAAGGGTAGAAGTGATAAAAGGAGGTTTAGGATTTCTAGATTTTTCTTTTTGAGTGATATCACTTACCTTATAAACAGGTCCTAATCTTTTCTTAACTAAAGAAGCATCATCTTCATATTTTAGTTCAATATCATCACCTTGATATTTTGCAAGTCTAGCTTTTAATTCCTTAGCTCTCTTATTAAAGATATAATAAATCTCCCAAAATTCTTCAGGCTTAAATCTTTCAATCTCTTCTTCTCTTTCCACAATCATCTTAAGCACAGCTGATTGAACACGTCCTGCACTCTTTGAACCAATCTTCTTTTGCAATAATTTAGATAAACTAAAACCGATGATTCTATCAATAATACGACGTGATTCTTGAGAATGAACTAAATCCATATCGATATCACGACCATTTTCAATTGCTCTTAATATCGCTGTTTTTGTAACTTCATTGAATACTATTCTTTCATAAGGTTTGACTTCTAAACCCAAAGTCTCATATAAATGCCAACTGATAGCTTCACCTTCTCTATCAGGGTCGGTAGCAAGATAGACGATACTAGCACCTTTCACAAATGCTTTTAATTCTTTTACTACACTACCTTTATCTTTCATTATACGATACATTGGTTTAAAATTATCTTCAATATCAACCCCATAACCACCTGTTCCTTTTGTTGTTAAATCGCGAATATGTCCAATACTAGATGCAACAACATAGTCATTTCCCAAATATTGAGAAATAGTTTTTGATTTAGATGGGGACTCAACAATAACAAGTTTTTTATTTTCTTCTTTTTTCATTTTTATACCTCTAACCGCAATAAAGATTATAACTTTAAAATATAATTATTGTCAACCACATTTATAAACAAATTATAATAAATAAATTTAATTTAAATTAATTTAATTTTATGATTAGATTAAAAATATAAATCATGAGCTAAATAATATAAATCATTAGATTTATATTATAATTTTAAAATTATCCGTATCACATATAGATTTTTTATTGTTTTTATAATATAATGATATTAAGAGATAAGAAAATAAATAGGAGGTTATTTATGATTAAAATTAAGAAGACTGTTATTTATTTGTTTATATTTTTGTTATTATTTCTATTTCTTACCGGCTGTGAAATAAAAGTAAATATTAATAATGATAATAAAGGAGACATAGAAGAAAGTAATAATCAAAAAATAAATGATAGAAACGATGAAAGAATTGATGAAAAGATTAATGATGAAACAAATCCTAGTGATTCTGTAGTCATTAGACCTGATGAAAAAATTACAGATAGTTATGATGATGAATCATTAAATAACGAATTAAGCAAATTAGGTGCAAAACATTTAAATAAAAAATATTTAAATATAACTAGTAATAATAATATTTATAATACTGATGAATATAAAAATTATAAAGATAAAGTATTAGATTTTTGTAATAAGATAGGTTCAAAAATTTTATATGATAATTATGATGGCACTAATATAACATTTTCACCAATATCAGTATTTCTATGTGTTGCCATGTCAACTGGTATTATGAAAGATGAATTAGCACTTAATGAAGTGCTAAATGGTCTTGGCATAACACTAGAAGAATTAGAATATGTAAAATATATGATTGATCGTTTATGTGCTAGTGGTGATACTCAAATATTGGATGTTGTTAATACATTATGGATTAATGATGAAGATTTATTTTATGAAGATACATTAGCAACTTTAGGTAAGAAGTTTTATTGTAATGCATTATATGCTCCATTTAGAACTGAAAATATAAAAGCTAATCAAGCTGTTAGAGAATTTGTAAAAGAAAAGACCAGGGGCTTGATTGACCAAGATTTCAAACTTAACAATAAAACTGAATGTGTATTAATGAATATATTATATGTAAAAGATTGTTGGAAAAATAATGGAAAACTATCTGGACAACCTGAAACATTCACACGTGATAATGGTGAAACAATTGAAGAAGAATTTTTAATTGGTGATTATCAAATTGGTAAAATAGGACGTAGAGATAATTATTCATTTGCAAATATTAGTACAATTAATGGAAGAAAATTAGTATTTGTTCTTCCTAATGATGGAATAAGTATTACTCAATTATTAAATAAGGAAACATTTGATGATGTAACTAAAAATAAATATAGAGATACTAGTGAAGGACTAAGTACTGCAATATACAAAACTAAATGTATCTTCCCTAAATTTACTTCTGATGGTGATGTTGATTTAGCTACTGTTATGGAAGAAGAATTCAATATAAGAAAAATATTTAATGCATTTAACAGTGATACAAAAGAATTATATGTATCTAAAATGAAACAAAAAGCTAGACTAGTAGTAGATGAATTTGGATTTGAAGGTGCTGCCGTAACATATATGGTGTTTGGCGCAACTTCTGTTGGGCCAACTAATATTATTTATGAGACATTTATTGCTAATAAAACATTCTTATATTTTATAATGGATCGAGATGGTATTGTATTATTTACTGGTATCGTAAATAACATATAATTATATCTATAAAAGGGGATAAGCTCCCCTTTTTTTATTAACATTATTAATCAAGATGGAATAATCAATTTATAAAACAAAAAATGAATATCTATAATCAAGATATTCATTTTTACGATTATTTATTTTTATATTCATCAAACAATGCTTTAAAAGCAGGAATACTACGTTTAATCATATCGAAAGAAACACAATATGATAATCTAACATAGCCAGTAAATCCAAATGAATCTGATGGTACGATCAATAATTCATGTTTTTTAGCTCTTTCACTAAAGTTACTAGCACTATCCTCTAATGCTTTCACAAACATGTAAAAAGCACCATCAGGATAAATAGCATCATATCCAATTTTCTTAAGTTCATTATATAGATAATCTTTATTCTTCTTATATTCATCAATATTAGATGTATAACCTAAAATAGATGGAATCATATATTGGAATAATGCAGGTGCACAAACAAAGCCTAAACTTCTTCCAGATCCACAAATAGCTTTATAAACATTAATAGCATCATTACATTTATTAGATACTAAAATATAACCTATTCTTTCTCCTGGAAGTGAGATAGATTTACTAAATGAATAACATACAATTGCATCATCATAATAATTAGTAACAAAAGGAACCTTATCCATATTATATACAAGTTCACGATATGGTTCATCACTAATTAGAAAAATTGGATGATTATATTCTTTTTCTTTCTTATATAATATAGCACTTAAGTTCTTAATATCTTCTTCTGTATATACAACACCACTAGGATTATTTGGTGAATTAATCAAAACAGCTTTTGTATTTTCATTTATTGTTCCTTCAAATTTTTCAAAATCAATCTTTAAATCTTCTTCCCTGCTTTTCACTACTTTCACAATACCATTTGCTTTTTCAATAAAGACTCTATATTCAGGGAAAAATGGAGCAAAGACAATTACTTCATCACTATCGCTTGCAATCAAAGCATTGAATGTCACTGTTAATGATGCTGCAGCACCACATGTCATATAAATAAGTGAACCTTTCTCACTACAACCATATGTCTTATTTAAATATGAAGCAATACTATTTCTAACATTCATATCACCAGGACCAGATGTATAACCATGAAGTAATGTTGCATCAGTATTTTTAATCAAATTTATTAATGTTTCATTTACAATATCAGGACAAGGAATTGAGGGATTACCTAAACTATAATCAAATACATTATCCGCTCCTATTTCTTGTTTTCTCTTCTTTCCAAATTCAAACAATTCACGGATTGCTGAACCTGTAGCTCCAAGTGCATAGCTTTTATCATTATAATTTTTATGTTCAATATTATTCATAATTTTACTCCAAATTTAATAATTTAATGGCATTACGATATAAGATTTTTTCTTTATCATCATCACTTATGTTAATCTTATTTAAATTTTTAATAATATCTGATGATTTAGTCCAAGGATTATCACTACCTGCTAATATCCTATCAACACCATGCTTTATTATTATTTTTTCAAATAATTCATTATCACATAATTTATTAATTTCGCCACTTCTATTTTCCATTATTCCAAGGGTCATTGATTCATCCATATAAACATTACATCCTGCTAGTTTTTCATATACTTTATCCCATTCATAAAGACCACCAGTATGTGCAAGGATAATTTTAGATGTGTTAACTCCTCTTTCAGTTAATATATCTATCATATTCCTCAAATGACAAGCCCCTGCTCTTTCATCTCCTGGAAAACCAGGATCAAGACCAGCATGAATAGATACAATAAGATTACGAGATAATGCATATTCTAATATATTAATGTATTTTAACTCATCAATATAGGTATGTTGATAAACTGGATGAAGTTTAATACCTTTAATATTATTATCGATTAATCTATCGATTTCAGTTTTGTAATCCTCATAATCAGGATGCATTCCACCAAATGATATCAATTTACCTTTATATTTTTCATTTATTTCAATTGCATAATCATTAATATGAATAGTATGTCTAGGATTAGTAATAACTGGAAGACAAATGGATAATTCAATTCCATTTGCTTCCATATTCTTTATTAATCCACTAGCAGTACCATCATAATAATTAATTGCATTTGCTGAATCACATAAATTCTTTATGGCAAGAGGTGCTACTCGATCAGGAAAAACATGAACATGAAAATCAATAACTCTATTTTTCATAATCTTATTTAGTAGTTTGAGCTTCTACTAATCTTCCTCCACAATAAATACTTCTTAGTTTTGGTTTTTCAATCTTTCCAGTTGGATTACGTGGAACATCTGCAAAAATAATCTTACGAGGACGTTTATATCTAGGCATAGATAAACAGAATTTTTCTACTTCTTCTTCAGTCATAGTCATTCCTTCCTTAACCTCAATAATTGCAGCAGCAATTTCACCTAATCTATCATCAGGAAGTCCAATTACAGCAACATCTTTAATCTTATTGTTTGCTCTTAAGAAGTCTTCTATTTGAACTGGATATAAGTTCTCACCACCAGTGATGATAACATCTTTCTTTCTATCTACTAAATAAATGAAGCCATCCTCATCATACTTAGCCATATCACCAGTATATAACCAATCACCATCAAGAATTTCTTTTGTTGCTTCTTCGTTATTATAATAGCACTTCATAACACCAGGTCCCTTAACAGCAAGTTCACCTACAATTTCAGGATTCTTAATTTCATTCTTCTTCTCGTCAACAATCTTTGTTTCCCATAAATATCCTGCTTTACCAATTGAACCAACTTTATGAACATTTTCAACGCCTAAATGAACACAGCCAGGTCCAATAGATTCAGACAACCCATAATTAGTATCATAATCATGATGTGGGAATACTGATAACCATCTCTTGATTAAGCTTGGTGGAACTGGTTGAGCACCTACGTGCATAAGTCTCCATTGATCTAATTGATAATCACTCAATTTCACATCACCACGTTCAATTGCATCCAAGATATCTTGAACCCATGGAACTAAAAGCCATACAATTGTACATCTTTCTTCACTAACTGTATCTAAAATCCATTCTGGCTTAACACCCTTTAATAATACTGCCTTACTTCCACTCATCAATGAACCAAACCAATGCATCTTAGCACCTGTATGATATAGTGGTGGAATACATAAGAAGCAATCATCTTTAACTTGTGAATGGTGATTTTGTTCAGTCAAGCATGAACTATAAATTGCTCTATGAGCATGTAAAATAGCTTTTGGAAAGCCTGTAGTTCCACTTGAGAAATAGATAGCTGCATCATCATCTAAAGTAAGTTCAATTCTTGGTTTCTCACTTGAGAAATAATCAACTTGACGATCAAAGCTTTCAGCGAAGCTTGGGGCATCTTCACCAACATAGAACATGTGCTTAATTCCATCTAATGTTTCAAATATTTGTTCAATACGACCGATAAATTCATTACCAAATACTAAAATACTAGCTTCAGCAAGTTCAACACAATATTTGATTTCATCAGCTGTATAACGATAATTTAGTGGTACAGCTAAAGCACCTGTTTTCAAAATACCAAAATAAATAGGTAACCATTCTAAACTATTCATCAATAGAATTGCTACTTTATCACCTTTCTTAACTCCCTTACAAAGAAGCATATTAGCAAATCTATTAGCTTTAGTATCAAATTCTTGCCATGTCATTTGTCTACGATATTCGCTACCAAAGCCAGGTTGAATCAAACCATATTCTTTCCAAGTTACATACTTATCTGGCTTCTTGGCTGGATTAATCTCAACCAAGCAAACATCATCTGGATAATTTCTTGCATTGTTTTCTAAAAAATCAATAATTGTCATTTTTCTCTCCTCTTTGTTTTCTAAATATGTAAGGACGAAAAAAACGCCCTTAAAAAATTAAGGACGAATAATATCGTGGTACCACCTTATTTTACTATACTTTCACAAGTATAGCCTCATTAAGCATTCAAAAATGAAAAGATAATATTACATTTTTTATGCTTCATCAATATAACGGTTGAACCCGTCACATCCTACTTAAAATAATTTTGTTCAGTGTGCAACATATGGAATGTATTCATATTAATCAATTAAATTGTTTTGCACCAACCAACAACTCTCTTATTAATTAAATTAATATTACTTCTTTCCAATCATAGTCTTTATTTATTAGATTTTATCACTCATAAAAAACTTTGTCAATAATATACTTTCTTATATTTACATATATTATTTCTTTTTCTTGAATTAACATAAAAATTATCATAAAATAAATATAGATATAGTCTATAAATAAAATCTAGAGATTTTATCTAGAGATACAATCAAAGAAAGGAAGAAAAAATGAAAGATATTAAAGTTATAGATGGACACATCCATTATTCCCTACCTACAACACCTAAAATGATTTTAGATATGTTAGAAATGACAGAAACTGATATGGGAAATTTAGTTGCTTTATATGATAAAAAAAGAGCAAGTGGAACAATTGATTGTTTATATGCAAAAGATGTACTAAAGAATAAATTATATGTTTATGGTGCCAATGATATCACTCAATATATCAAAGGTGGTAACATGGGAGAAAAATTAGCAGAACATGTAAAAGATTTAATGGAATGTGGTTGTGATGGAATAAAAATGCTTGAAGGAAAACCAACATCAAGGAAAAGATATCCTATTCCTAATTTTGATATACCTGAAATGGATGCTTATTTTGATTATTTAGAAAAAAACAACATCAATGTTGTTTGGCATGTAAATGACCCAGAAGAATTCTGGGATAGTGAAAAATGTCCAGACTGGGCTAAACGTAGTGGTTGGTTCTATAATGAAACTTTCGTAAATAATGAAGATCAATATAATCAAATAGAAAACGTCTTAAAGCGTCATCCTAAATTAACAATTATCTTTGCTCACTTTTATTTCTTATCAACTCAATTAGATAGATTAAGTGCTTTATTTGATAAATATCCAAACATTGGTGTTGATATCACACCAGGAATTGAATTATTTGAAAATCTATCAAAGAATAAAGAAAAAGGAAGAGAATTCTTTATCAAATATCAAGATAGAATCTTCTACGGAACAGATATATCAGGCGATGAAAGTGATAGTATACCTTTTGCAAAGGATGATTCAATAATAAGAGCAAAATTATGTCGTGATTTCTTATCTAAAAAGGAATTATTTATGAAAGGTAATCCTGATTCACTTTTAGGTGCCAATGATTTCACTTTACAAGGCTTAGAGCTTGACAAGGAAATAGTAGACAAGATTCTATATAAAAACTTCTATAGACTAAATAAGGAGCCTAAAAACTTAAATTACAAAGCAATACTTAATGAAATTGAAAAAGAAAGAGAAAGAATCAAATTTTTAAGTGAATATTATAAATTTGATGCTAGTTTTAAATATTTAGATTTCTTAAAAGATTATTTTAGTAATAAATAAATATATAAAAAACCACTAAGCTAAACGATATCATTGCTTAGTGGTTTTTAATTTAATAATTAATTAATAATTCTAATTAAATAAGATTAGCTAAAATCTTTAACTCCTTTAGCATCTCCAGTAACAACCCATTTTCCTACTAATTTAATAGGTTTATTTTCACTAGAATTTCCTTTAACTCTATCATATGCTTCTTTTGCTTTTGCAGATGTTGTAAATAAAGTAGCACTAACATATGCAGTTTCAACATCATCACCAGTAATAGCACCAACAATACCAGATGCTAAATTATAAGTAGCAGATAAAGTAGCAGCAACACCATCTTCACCGATATCTTCTTCATCTTTTACACTGATTGATACCTTGTATCCTTTGTCTTCTAATTTTGCTTTTGCATCTTGAGCAGTTTTAGGAGCACATGCAACTAATGTTAAAGCGAATAAACTTAAAAATACAAAACTTAATACTTTTACAATTTTCTTCATTTTTTTATCTTCCTTTCTTTTTTGGTAATTCGATTATATACCTTTTTTAAAATAAATACAATAAAACAAATCTTAAAACTTATTCAAATGGATTAAAAGATGTCTGTTTATTTATTCTAAAACAGAATTCAACTAATAATTCTATGATATCTTCAATATCTTTCATATCACACACTTCAACTGATGAGTGCATATATCTAAGTGGTATATTTACTAAATAACCAACAACACCACCACAACGATCATATATACTATCAAGATCTGTATATGTATTAGATGAATCAACAGTATTTTGAATTTTCATATTTTTATCTTTTGCTATCTCTCTTAGTATTTCATCAATTTTATCATTTACTAAAGATCCAATTTCTAAAATTGGTCCACCACCTAATTTAGTTTCACCATGTAAACCTTCTAAATAATTCACATCATTAACATAGCTTACATCTAAGACAATAGCTAAATCAGGCTTTACAATATCACAAGCAATCTTAGCCCCTCTTCCAGTTGTTTCTTCACCAACTGTAAAAGCAGCATAAAGTCCATTCTCACACCCTTTTTCTTTTGCTCTCCTTAATACTTCTCTTAAAATATATACACTAATTTTATCATCAAGAGCTCTAGCAGATAATCTATCATTAGCTAAGAGTTGATATGAACTTGCATGTAGTACATAATCACCAATAGAAACTAATTGTTCTGCTTCTTCTTTATTTCTTGCACCGATATCAAGTCTTAAATCACTAACTTCAATACCTTTATTCATATTAGGTAAATAGCCAATAATACCACTAGCATTTTCTTTGTTCTTATCTCTAGTAATTACTTTAACTTGTTGAGAAATATAAACATAAGGTCTAATATGACCAATACGATTTAACTTGATTAATCCATTATCTAATATTTCATCAACATAAAGTCCTATTTCATCGATGTGTGCACAAAATAATATTTTCATGTCACTTTTAGGATTAACTACATGAGTGACATTATAATTATGATTACATATTACTTCATCATCAATATCTTTCATCATATCAATGATTTTCTTTTGCATATTTAATTCTCCACCAGATGGTGAATAATCACTTAATATGTCATATAAAAATTGTCTATTATCATTTTTATCTTCTTTCATTTTTTCTCCTTTTAAAAAGATAGATGACTTACATTTTTTAAAAATCATCTATCCTTTTTCTTAGAACTTTTTCTTAGAACTTTTTCTTATTAGTATCATCATTATAGAATGAATATGAACTCTTCTTCTCTTTTAGAAGCTTACGAGTTTCACTATCATATCCTTCAAAATCATCTACTGGAACATCATCAAACAATTGACTACCATTGAAGTGTGTTGCTTGTGATGTAAATCTCAATACATAATCTTCATCATTAATAGTGATTACTTTACAAGTAACACCTTCTTTATGGTTAACCTTAATTGATTCAAATAATTCAAGCTTTACATTAGTATTTAAGACAATTGAAGTATTTCCAACTTCAGTAACTGTACCTTTATAAGTCTTAGCTGCATTAGCTTTGTCTTTATAAACAGTAAATGAAACTTTAATAGGATTATTCAATCTACGTCTTTCTTCTACTTTTACATCTAGTTTGAAATCACCAATTCCATATACATAATAATATGTCATTTCTTGGTCGAATCCCTTAGGTGTAGCTTTAATGTTATCTAAGATACCTAAATTTTCATGACATTCATCTTTAGTTTCTTGAGAAATTAAGATTTGTCCACCAGTAGTATAGCTTTCAATCCGTGATGCAAGATTAACATTAGAACCTAATACGTCATATTTGAATTTTCCTAATGAACCAATAACACCAGCAAATACATCACCAGTACTAATACCAATTCCGCATTCTACATGGTTAGGGAAACCATGGCGTTCATTCCAGCTATTAATACTTGGCATAGCCTTTTGCATTTCAATTGAAGCTCTAATTGCATTATCAGCATGATAATCATCATCTTCAACTGTACCAAAGCCAGCTAAGATTCCATCACCCATAAATTCCAGTACATGACCACCATATTTCTCAATAATATCAGTCATTGTACCCAAATAATAATTTAACATTTCACCTAATCTATTGTAATTAAGCTTAGAGCTAATTTCAGAGAATCCTCTAATATCACTAACTAGAATTGAAGCATGACGTTCACCATGTCCAACTTTAATGATAACATCTTCTTCTTCAAAAGAGCCTCGTGCAAGAGCATCTTTTCTGTTTTTATAGACAGTCATTACATCATCGATATAACGTTCAGGAATAATGGTCTTAAATGCTTCACCCATAACTTCTTTTGTATTTTCGATTCTTCTACGATCATCAAACAAGAAATCATGTGCCTTTCTCTTTTCAGTTTGATCAGCAACATTGATACGATGAATAATACTCAATAAAGCAATGAAGAATAGAATTAGAATACCAATTCTCAAGAAGTGAGCATTACTTTCTGTAGAATCAATATTAAAGAAATATAATTGCAATGCAGCAAATAAAGTGAATAAGAATAAACCAATAGTGAAACCTAAATAATAAATTCTATCTCTATATAATTCTTTTCTCTTACGATTTCTTGAATAAATCCAAAATGCAAATATTTGTATCAATGAAGTAAGTAAAGTTAATCCAATAACAATATGACTAGTAATTAACAATTCAATGAATGTAAAAATGCCAAAGAATTGTAATACATTAACAGCAACAAAATTAGCAACAATTATAACAAGTAATATAATATCAAATACTTTTCCAATCTTATTCTTTTCACTTGTTCTATAAACAAATAATAACAAGAATAATGGAAGCAACATATATAATTCAAATGATGCAAAGCATACATTTCCAGCAGATAAACCCATTAGCATTAGATATTGTGAATCTAATAATTCCCAAATTGCACAAGCAAAGAAGAACACATTAAATAAAATATATTCAGGTTTAAAATAATTCTTAGTACGTTTTGATAATTTTAGTCCAATCAAGAAAATAAATCCTGCAATTGAAGCAAATAATGTAATAAGTACAAAGATATATTCAAACACACATTGTACGATTAAGCTTTTTTCGCTTCCTACATTAAAGCCGTAAATATAAATATCCTTATAACTTAAGAAGGTAATTTTAAAATTAACTTTAGTGACATCACTTTCAAAATCAGGAAGGCTGATTACAGCATAATAATTACCTAATTTTTTACCTGTATCAAGGTCTTCTTGTGAGCCATATTGATATATTAATTCATCATTAATCTCGACTTTAATTGCACTATAATATGTTGATAAAGCAATAGCACTAAAATCAATGTCAGCTCTATCTACTTCTTTTGTAAGAACTAATTCATTTTTTTCAATCTTATCTCCAAATCTGTGAAATGAAAGAGTATATGGAGTTCCAGTTGAATCAATACTATTTTCAATCCAACCATCATTATACAATTTCACATCCAAATATTCCTTATTTTGGACACTTGGATAATAAACAATATTAAATACAATAAATCCAATGAATACAAATAATAAAATTGTAGCAAAAAGTACAAATTTATTAATTTTAGTTTTGTTCTTTTCCCGCTTATAGATATCTGCAAGCTCATCCCGCTCATCTACTGAACCTTCATTAAAATTTAAGTAATAATATTTGTTCTTTTTCTTTCCAGTATCCTGAGCCATGTCAAGGAAATTTGGAACATAATTGGAGTCTTTTTGATTTCTCAATTTCTTATCAATTTTTGACATAATTCACTCCCGTTTATTATGTATATATTAACCTAAGTATATTTTACTTTTTTCTAATTATTTTGTCAATAAACGCCTTTTCTTTTTTTCAAAAAAAGACCCTTCAATTGAATGAAGGGCCTCTATCAATAAATAATTTTAAATAGTTATAAATAATTACGAATAATTAAAATCCATATAAACCAATTTATTGATATAATTTTTTAAATAATTATTTTAATTTATTATTTTAATTACTATAGATTGTATTGACCAATAACTAATGTATTAAGAGTAAGTTCTTGAACATCTGTTCCCTTAGTTACGATAACTTTATAACTTACATTAGTAGTATATTCAGGAGTCTTTACAACTCTACCAGTATTATCTAAGATTGAAGGATTACTACTTTCAAACTTAATTTCATAATCACTATAATTCTTAGCGATTTCATATTCAGCATAAACAAGCTTCAAGAATGTGTCAACTCTATTTGCAGTAATCATAGTGTTAGGGCACTTCTTGTTAGAGAAGTTGTTATGGAACCAAATTCTATCAGCTGCTAAATTATGTTTAATAACTAATGCAGCACAGAATTTAGCTGTGTATTGCCATGTTAGATATACATCACTACCCATATTAACAGCAGTTTCAATACCAATACCATTTAGTCCTCCACCACGAGCACAGATATGAGCGCCATTGAATGAAGAATTTACATATGTAGTTGGAATGAAGTAATTTCCATTAGATCCCTTAACACATACTAAACCTAAAGTATTGATTGTTTTAGTTTCAGTTGTAGGAGACTTAACATTTGACTTCTTACCATTTACATAGAAATAGAAATCAGTACCAACTGTAACTGTTGGTCTATCACCTTCATAAGGAATTCCTGTGTCATAGAAAGTAGTAGTTTCGCCCCATGATGTACCATCACCAGCATGCCACATTACCATATCATCTTCAGCTTGTTTGAAGATACCATCATTACCAATTGTATAATGCCAACTTGTTCCACTATTAGATGGGTTAGTACACCAATGTGAATTAGCATATGCAGTTGATGTTGAAGGAGAACCAGCTGTATCATGAACAACGATGAATTCAACGCTCTTCATCTTTTGGTTAGGATTGTTTGGTGCAGTTGAAGCTAACATATTTAATTGAACTTCTGGTAATGTTCCAGCATAGTAATCATTAGCAGAACCATAAATGTTATGTTCATAATCAGCAGAACCATCATCACTACCAATGTAGAAAATATTTTGGTTCCAAATTGTAGCATGGTTACCATCAGCTAAAACTTTTAATACACCAGTTAATTCTTCTGTTAAAACTGTAAAGCTAATCTTTGCTTCTTTGCCATCTTGACTAGCAGTAATTTCAACTTGACCAGCCTTTAATCCAGTTACAACGCCACTTGCATCAACAGTAGCAATAGTTGGATCACTTGAAGTATAAGTGATTCCACTATTTCCACTACCATAATAAGTAGTTTCTAATTTAGCAGTAGCTCCATTAACATATAAAATACCATTGCCTTCGCATCTGATTTCAACTCTTGATTTAGGAGCAACTTCAATTGTTAATGAATCAACAACACTGTTATCAGCTACGCAATAAGCAGTGATAGTAGCTGTTCCACCGCTCTTAGCACTAATTAAACCAGCACTTGAAACAGTAGCAGCACTTGCATTACTAGTCTTGAAAGCAATCTTCTTATTAGTAGCATCACTTGGTCCGATTTGGAATGTTAATTGATATGTATCATAAGCATCCATATTAGTAATCTTATTAGTGATTTCTAATGAAGTTGGTTTAACTTCATTTGCAGCAGAATATGCAGGCATATCGCTCTCACTAGCATAAGATCCTTCCCAAGATAAAGCAGCACCACCGAAGTAATCATTGCTATCTGGAATAATTACATCGCCATCAACTTCATAGTAGTTATTATCCATATTGTAAATTACATTGAATGGATCTGAAACAGAACCTTGTGATGGGTTATTAACGAATGTTAATTGACCATCAACAACTACATATGAATCAATGAATTTATTGTAATTTACATTAACAACAATTTCATTTCCAGCTGCATAACCAGCTGTTCTAATTCTGATTGGTCTCCAATCAAGACCAGCTTCAACTAAAGTATTATTTAAAATATTGAATGTAGCTTTTGCATTTGCTTCAACCATTGTTCTAAAATCAATAGCAGTATTAGCAATATTTTCAATATAGTTACCTTGAATTAAAGCATTAATTTCACCAACGCTAATAACGTAAATGAAACTTTGATTAGAATTCTTGTATGTATTATCTTTGAAAACAACTTCTCCTCTAATATTTCCTTGAACATTTAAGAAGTCGAAACCAGCACCTGTAGTTTCAATATAGTTGTTTGTAGCTTCTAAGCCATCAACATAAGATAAGTGTAATACACGATATCCTTTATAAGCATTACTATAGTTACCAATGAACTTAACATCATATACATATGCACCAGCATCTCCAGGAGAACGAACAATACCGTCTGTAGAAGTTGAGCCGATTACATTGTACTTCATAGCAATGTTTCTACAATCTTTAACAGGCCATAATGCAGCAGAACCAGTGAATTCGAATCCATCAACTGTGAAATTAGAAATACCTTCAACGAAGTTGATTGGTCCGCCTAATACAGCTTCAGCATCTCTATTAACATATTGAGCATTAACACCAGCATTTGGTCCCATTAAAGTAATGTTATTTCTACCGATTGTTAGAGTATCATCATAATTACCAGCTAATACTTTAATAGTAGCGCCTTCTTCTAATTTACCTAAACATTCAGCAATAGATGCAAATGCATCTTTACCAATTGTCCATGTAAAGCCTTCAGCAGTAACTTCTGTATCAGCAGCTAAATCTTTCCAATCATCATCAACAACATATTTATAAGTAACACCAGTTAAACCTTTTAATGCTGCTTCATAATCAGCAACACTTTGATAATTATTAGCCTTAGATAATACATCAATGAACTTAGCTTCATAAGCACTTAAATCAGTAATTACAGCACCAGCATCATCAATGAATAGGTTGTAATCCATATTAGCTAATACTGGGTTAGATGATGTTGTATCATTTGAACCAGGATTAGAGTTAATATGATAGAATGTTACAGGAACACCTACGAACTTATTGTAATTAATATTCAATTCAAAATCAGCTGGAGCAGTACCATTATTTCTGAAGTGAATGAAGTTATTACAATTAGTGAATGTGTTATATAATACATCAGCTTTTAATCCTTGTTCTTGGAATGTTCTAGCACCAAGAGCACAAATGTATGAAGAAGTACCTTCAACGCCAATGTTTTCAAATTCGTTATTTGTAATAGAAATAACTTGTGAACCATCATCATCTCTACCACTTACTGATTGTAAGTATAAACCAGCATATGCTTGTCTTTGATCATTATATAATTTGTTATGATCAAATTCCCAATAACCATAGTTATAACCACCATCAGCTCTAATAGCATCTTTAGTGAAGTTATGAACAACGTTATTATTAACAGTTACGTTCTTACATCTAGCAATGAAAATTGCAGGTTCATCAATATTTTCAAACTTGTTATATAGAACTTTAATATTCTTAATTTCATTACCAGAAGTAGCCCAGAAATCGAAAATAGCTTCAAGTTCTACTCTTGTTTCAACCCATGCATCAGCAACAGCGTTAGTATTATAAACATTGTTATAACTTACTTCAATACCATCAACACTGTTTTGACAATCAATCATACCAGCACCAGTGAATGCGAAACCGTTAATAACGATATTCTTTAAGCCTTCACTTACAGTGATTGTACCAGTCATAACTGCTTCATCTAATCTAGTGATTGTATTTGGATTGATACCAGCATTTGGACCATATAATTCAATACCATCTTTGTTAATGATAACATTAGCATCATATGTACCAGCAGCAACATAAACTCTCTTAGTTGTAGCTTCAATTGCAAGTTCAATTGTTGAGAAAGCAGTCTTATCAACAACATAAGTTTGTCCTTTGTATTCATATTCAGTTCCTGAAGCTAAATTAGCAACAGCTGGATCACATAATGTGTTTTCAATAATATTAGCAGAATCAGTTACAGTAACAGTGAATTCATATTTAACACCACTACCATCATTAGCAGTAACTGTAATAACAGCTGTACCAGCTTCTAAAGCAGTTAATGTACCATCATTAGCAGCAATAATTACATCTTCATCTGAACTTGTAATAGTAACACTCTTATCACCAGCATCTTCAGGAGTAACAGTGATTACGATATCTTGAGAATCGAATACTTCCATTTCTTCAACATATTGAACTGAAATGTTTGTTACTAATTGAGCAACAGTTAATTCAAATGATTTAGAAACATTAGTTCCCTTAATTGTAGCAGTAATAGTAGTCTTACCATTCTTTAATGCAGTAACAACACCACTAGCAACAGTAGCAACTTCTTCATCAGAAGAACTCCATTCAATTTCAGCAGTAGCAGGATCAGCAACAGCAGCAACAGTTACTTTTCCACCAGCAGCAACACTTGTTGCACTTGGAGTGATTGTTAAAGTTGGTTCTTTTTCTAAAATAGTAATATTAACAGAATCTTTAACTTCTGGATAAGATGCTAATTTAGCAGTTAATGTAACTTCACCAACAGCAACTAATGTTAATACACCATCAGCATATGTAGCATTTGCACTACTTACTTCAAATGTAACAGTTTGATCATCTAGATCATCAGCATCTTCTAAAGCAACAGATACATTGATCTTATCACCAGCATATCCTTCAGTCTTTGCAACAGTTAATTTAACTTTTGCATTAACTTGTGCTGTTTTTTCATTAACTGTAACAGTTAAAGTTGCAGTAGCATCGCTATATCCCTTAACAGTTCCTGTAATTTTAACTTCACCAGCAGCAACAGCAGTAAACTTTCCATTTTCGTATTTTACAATACCATCTTTATCGAAAGTAAACTCGACAGCAGTACTAGCATCAACACCAGATACAGTAGTCTTGATATCGAATTCATCACCTACTTCAACAGTAAGAGTTGATTTTTCGAAATCTAGTTTTGCTTCTACTTTATCGCCATCGCAGGCAATTAAAACTAGTGCAATTGCAAGAATTGCTAACAAACAAAAAATCTTTTTAAATAAATGTTTTGTCATAATTTTTGTTTTTTTCTTCCTTTCCTTTGTTTTAGTATAAATTATTCAGTATAAACCTTTTATACCTAATAACATTTTACCATCATTCAAAACCATTTTCAATATTTTTATTATCCTTTTTTATTATCATTTTAAAAAAAGTCTTATTGATATCAATTTTACTGACTTCAATAAGACTAAAAATTCAATTATTCTTCTTGTATATCTTCTGCTTTAATCATTTCAATACCATTATCTTTAAATAATTTTCTTGCTTTTTCAAGATCATCTACTTTTAGCATTACACTTGCACTATTACCAAGACTAGCAACAAAAGCATATAAATAACTAATTTCTATATTATTACTGCGTAATAAATCTAAAGCACTAACTAAACCACCTGGTTTATTATCTATTCTAATAGCTATAACATCATGAATCTTTACAATAAAATTATTTTCTTTTAGTATCTCAACAGCTTTTTTTGGTTTATTTAAAACTAATCTCAAAATACCATAATCAGTTGTATCAGCAATTGATAATGCACTGATATCAATATTGTTATCACCTAATAATTTTAATATTTCAAATAATTTACCTGATTTGTTTTCTACAAACACAGAAACTTGTTTTAATAACATTTAATACCTCCACTCTTAATGTAACTTTCTCTTGTCAACTACTCTTTTAGCTTTTCCTTCACTTCTTTCAATAGTCTTAGGTCCAACTAGAGTAACCTTAGCGCCAATACCTAAAACACTTCTAAGTTTAGTTTCAATATCTTTTGCTACTTTTTCAATTGACTTAACATCATCAAAGAATAAATCTTCATTCATTTCTACCATAACATCTAAAGTATCATTATTATTAACTCTATCAACAATAATCAAATAATTAGGAGTTACACCGCTAACATTTAGTAATACTTCTTCGATTTGTGATGGGAATACATTAACACCACGAATGATTAACATATCATCACTTCTTCCTTGTGGTTTACTCATTCTATAGAATGTTCTTCCACATTCACATTTATCTTTAATAATCCGTGCTAAATCGTGTGTACGATATCTAATTAATGGAAATGCTTCTTTTGTTAAAGTAGTGAAGACTAATTCACCTAAAGAACCATCAGGTAATACTTCTCCTGTATCAGGATCAACTATTTCAGCAATGAATGCATCTTCATTGATGTGCATGCCTTTTTGGCATTCACATTCATAAGCAACACCAGGACCTAATATTTCTGATAAACCATAAATATCATAAGCTTTTAAATTGAGAGCTTCCTCTATCATTTTTCTCATTTCTTCAGTCCAAGGTTCTGCACCGAATATACCAGCTTTTAATTTTAGTTTGTCTTTACTTCCTGCTTCTTTAATTGCTTCACCTAAATACATTGCATATGAAGGTGTTGAACATAAAGCTGTAGAACCAAAATCAATCATAGTTTGAATTTGTCTAACTGTATTTCCAGTTGATGTAGGTATAACTGTTGCTCCAATTTTAGTTGCTCCATCATGAGCACCTAAGCCACCAGTAAACAAACCATATCCATATGATACTTGAATAAAATCATTTTCGTCTAAGCCTGCAGCAGTAAATGCTCTTGCTGTGCATTCACTCCATAAATCTAAATCTTTCTTTGAATATCCTACTACAATTTGTTTTCCTGTTGTTCCACTTGAAGCATGTACTCTTACAACATCTTTTAGAGGAATAGCAAATAAACCATATGGATAATAATCTCTTAAATCCTGTTTATATGAGAATGGTAATTTACTTAAATCTTCTTTTCCCTTAATATCTTCTGGTTTTAAATTTAATTCATCCATTCTTTTTCTAAATAGTTCAACGTTCTCATACATTCTTTTAACTTGTTTTACTAACTTCTCACTTTGTTCTCTTTCAAGCAAAGTCCTATCCATGCATTCGCATTTTTCATTCCAATATCTTTTTTTCATAATTCCTTCCTAAATATAATAATTTTTATTATAATAATTTTTATTAATTAATTCTATAAATTATATCCTAAATCAAAAGCAATTAAATTGACATCTAAAAACTTTGCTGGAACAATTTGCTTAATTGTTTCAATCCATTCATTATATTCAATATCCATTGTCTTTGCTAAGATACCAATTAAAACTACATTAACAGCTTTTATATTCCCTGCTTGCTTTGCAAGAGCGAGTCCATCAACATCAATTAATTTTAAATCCTTTGCCTTAATCTTTTCTATAATATCAACTGGATAAGTTGTTGCTCCAGTGATAACAGGCATTGGATCCATCTTTTGAGTATTGACAATCATTGTGCCACCCATTTTTACATAAGGTAGAGCACGATATGCTTCTAATTGCTCGAATGCTAAAACGAAGTCAGCTTCACCTTTATCAATAATTGGAGAATAAACATTCTTACCATATTTTACATAAGTTACAACAGAACCACCTCTTTGACTCATTCCATGAACCTCAGATACTTTAACATCGTAGCCTTTGTCTAAACAAACTTTTCCTAATATACGACTTGCTAGTAGTGTTCCTTGACCACCAACACCTACTATCATAATACTAATAACATCACTCATAGTCTTACTCCTTTACGATTGCTTTGAATGGACAAACATTCAAACACAATCCACATCCATTACATTGATTTTGATCTATTACGATTTTACCTTCTTTAATAGAAATAGCAGGACAACCTAATTTCATGCATTGTTTGCACTTTCTACAATCATCAGTAATTCTTGCTTTACCAATATATTTAACACTCTTAAGCAATGCACAAGGTCTTTGTGCAATGATTAATGATGGCTCTTCAGCGTTAACTTCTTCTTTCACAATACGTTCAAATTCTTTTACATCGAATGGATCACAAACATTAATTCTTTCAATTCCAATTGACTTAGCTAAAGCAATTAGATTAAGTTGTTTTGTTTCTTCTTTTCTAATTGTATAACCAGTTGTAGGATTATCTTGATGTCCTGTCATACCAGTAATTGAATTATCTAAGATAATTACAGTATTAATTCCCTTATTATAAACGATATCAATTAAGCCAGTAATTCCAGAATGAACGAATGTTGAATCGCCAATAACGCTTACTAATTTTTTATTGAATTCTTTACCTCTTGCCTTAGCCATACCGAATGCAGCACTAATTGATGCACCCATGCAGATTGTAGAATCAACACTAGCAAGTGGATTTACAGCACCCAATGTATAACATCCAATATCACCAGAAACAACCAAACCTAGTTTTTTCAAAACATAGAAAGTTCCTCTATGAGGACAACCAGGACACATTACAGGTGGACGAACTGGAATAGTTTCATCAAGTTTATTGAATTCATAACCTTCTTCATCAAATACAACTTTCTTAATTAATGTTGGTGTATATTCACCTAATAAAGTAAATGAACTCTTTCCAATTAATGTTACTTTACTATAGTCACAATAAGCTCTAACATGCTCTTCAATGAAAGGATCTAATTCTTCAATAACATAAACTTTACCAAGGCCCTTCATAAATTCATTAATTTTTTTAACTGGTAATGGATAACTAATACCTAATTTCAAATAATTAACTCTATCACCAAGTGCTTCTTTTGCATACATATAAGAAATACCATTAGTAATAACACCAATTTTACTTCCATTATTTTCTATCTTGTTTAGTTCGCTTACTTCAGCTAGTTCTTGTAGCTTCAATGTTCTTTCTTCAACAACAACATGTCGTTTAATTGCATTACCAGGCATCATTACATTTTTCGCAATGTTCTTCTCATATGGTTTAAGTTCATAATTGTCTTTTTCAACTTCTTCCACAATGCTTTGAGAATGTGATACTCTTGTTGATAAACGAAGTAATACTGGAACATCATATTCTTCACTAAATTTATATGCTTGTTTTGTAAATTCTTTACATTCGCCACTATCACTAGGTTCAAGCATCAATACCTTTGATGCTTTTGCATAATGACGTGAATCTTGTTCATTTTGACTAGAATGCATTCCAGGATCATCAGCAACGCAGAATACTAAGCCACCATTAACACCAATATAACTAACTGTAAATAATGGGTCAGCCATTACATTCATACCAACATGCTTCATACATGCCATACTTCTAGCACCAGCCATACTAGCTCCAATGGCAACTTCACTAGCCACCTTTTCATTTGGTGCCCATTCAACATTTATTTCTTCATATTTCACAATGTTCTCTGTAATTTCAGTACTAGGTGTTCCTGGATAACTTGAAACAACGCTGACACCCGCTTCATAAGCACCTCTTGCTACTGCTTCATTACCTAACATTAACTTTTTATTGCCCATTTTCATTTCCTTCTTTTTTATCTCTTTCTATTATTTTTCTAACTGGATCAAAACTCTTCCTATGATATTTACAAATACCATATTTATCAATCATATCTAAATGATATTTAGTAACATAACCTTTATGGTTATCAAAACCATATAATGGATAAGTTTCTGCGAGTTTAATCATAAAATTATCTCTTTCAACTTTAGCAACAATGCTGCTTGCAGCAATTGATGCACTTGTTGCATCTCCCTTGATAATTGATAAAGACTTTTTATCGATATCTAAAACCATACAATCTGTTAAAACAAAATCAACTTCTTTTAATTTCTTTAAACATTCGCACATACCTTTTCTACTTGCCTCAAGAACATTAATTCTGTCAACTTCTTCAACATCAATATAAGTAATACTGTAAAATAGAGCTTTTTCTTTAATTTCTTTAGCTAATTCTTCTCTTCTTTTAGCAGTCAATTTTTTAGAATCATTAAGTCCTTCAATTCTTTCGTTCTTGTCAAGTACAACACTAGCAACAACCAACGGCCCAGCCATTGGTCCACGGCCAACTTCATCACATCCTGCAATGTAATTGTAACCTTTAGACCAAAGATATTCTTCTATTTCATAAATATTATTTACTTTGATTCTTCTATTTTTCTTCTCATTATATAATTCTTCATCAAAGATTTCTTCAATAGATTTAATATCTTTAGATTTGAAACCTTTAGATTTAATATCTTTAGATTTAACATCTTTAGATTTAATATCTTTAGATTTAACATCTTTATTCATTATATTTCACCACTTGGTCTTTCTAATGTGATATGTCCTAATTTCAAATTTCTAAAATCATTAAGAATTAAATCATATATTCTTTCATAATCAACAAATTCGCCTTTATAAAAAACCTTATTTTTTGCTATATTTTCTAAGACTGTCAAATTATCATCAGTCAAAGATACTTCATATCTTTCTTCAAAAAATGATGAATAAGAAGAATTTCTCAGAAAATCAAGAAAATATAAAATCATATCATCACGGCGAATTACATTATCTTTTATAGCACCAGTCAAAGCTAAATTATAACCAACTTTTAAGTCTTCAAATTTTGGCCATAATACACCTGGAGTATCTAATAAGTCTAAATCTTTATTAATCCTTATCCATTGTTGAGCTTTAGTAACACCTGGAGTATTACCAGTATTAGCCACACTTTTTCCAGCTAATTTATTGATTAGTGTACTTTTCCCAACATTAGGAATACCAAGAACCATTGTTCTAATACTTCTAGGCTTTAATCCTTTTGCTTTTTCTTTATCTAATTTTTCTTTTAAGATGTCTTTGCACATCACACTAATCTTTTTAATATTTTCACCACTTTTACTATTAACAAAAATACAAGGAATATTATTATTAGCAAAATAATTCTTCCATTCTATATTAATAGCCTCATCACTCATATCACTCTTATTCATAATCACAAGTCTAGGCTTGTTTTTTAATTTATCTTTAATCACTGGATTAAAGGAAGAAAGGGGAATTCTTGCATCAATCAGTTCTAATATAATATCAACTAATTTAATTTTTTCCTCAATTTCCCTTATGGCTTTTGCCATATGTCCAGGAAACCATTGAACATTTTGCATTCTTCCCTCCTTTTATAAATATAATAATATAAATTATATTAAGTTAATATAATTATTCTAATCTCTCCCAACCAGAAGTTCTACCTTTATAGAAAGTAACAACACCACATATTTGTGATTCTTTTACTAACCCAAAATATCTTGAATCATTAGCAACTAATCTATTGTCACCAAGTAATATACAATATCCTTCTGGAATTATATTATTGCCTTTATAATCAATTTCTTCTTTATTCGAATTATTATCAATAACCTTATTTAAATCATAATTAACATGATTACTATAACCATATACTACATAATCCTCATTAAGCATGCAATCATCAATATAAATATGACCATCAATAACTTCAAATTTTTGTCCAGCTTTTGCAATTAATCTTTTTACTAATAATTCATTATCTCTTACATTTCCTTTGATTTGAATATCATCATCATATTGAAATACTACAACATCACCAATATCATAACTATTTAAGCGAGATGCAATAATCTTATCTCCACTATAATCATTCTTTCCACCATATAACAATGGTTCCATACAATCTCCAATTACTGTTGCAGGGAATAGGACGAATGTGAAAAGAAGGGAAACAACAAAAAATGATAAATATAGAATTGTTATAATTTCACCAAGGAAATTGAAAATTGAGATTAATTTTCCATTCCTTGATAATTTATATTTCATTGGTTTATATTTATTTACATCAATTGGTGTATCAAATGATTTATCAATTGATTTATCACTTGATTTATCATTTGATTTATCATTTGGTATTTGACTTATATATATCTTACTAAAATATTCATTATCTTTAGTTCCATTTAATGCTAAAAAGGCAAGGTCTAAATCACTTATTTCTAACATCCTAGTAAAAATAATATTTAAGATGAATATCATCAAACCGATAATTATAATTGCATAAAAGATAATCAATCTTGAACCAACTAAGATTCCATCTAGAAAAGTACCAAATGTTTTTAGTATTAAAATACCAATTAAAGAAATCAAGCCAACAACTAAATTGATAATAAAAGATCTTTTTCTTTTATCTATTCTTTTATCAAGAATCTTATTAATTTGTATATTTGATTCCATTTTATCACCTATAGTCTTGCCAAAATGTCTTCAAGATCAGCAGGTTCCATTAATACAGTTCTTGCTCTACTTCCTAAATTCTCTGATACAACACCCAATTCACTCAATTTCTCAATTATTGCTTGAGCACGATTGAAGCTGCACTTAAATCTTTTTTGAATACTATTAATTGATGCATTTTGAGTTTGCACTACATATCTTGAAATTGTAGCAAATAAATCATCACCAGTTACATCATCTTCACTTTCTTCTGTTTTTTGCTTCAAATCATCTTGAGTAAACATAAAATCAAAATTACCACTTCTAATAGAATCAGTTATAGCTTTTAGTTCCTCATTAGAAACAAATGAACCCTGGATTCTACATTCTTTTCCTGTATCATCAAAATAAAGCATATCACCATTACCAAGCAGTTTTTCTGCTCCAGCATGGTCTAAAATGATATTAGAATCTAATGCAGTTTTAACTTTGAATGAAATTCTTGTTGGTAAATTAGATTTAATAGTACCTGAAATAACATCAACTGATGGTCTTTGAGTAGCAATAATCAAGTGAATTCCAGCAGCTCTAGCTTTAGCTGTTAACCGAGATACAATCTCTTCAATTTCTTTTCCACCAACTAGCATTAAATCAGCAAATTCATCAATAATTAAAACAATATATGGAATATGTTTCATATCAACACTATTTCTTTGTTGTCTCATATAATCATCATAATCAGTTAAACCAAGACTAGCAAAGAAATCATATCTAGCTTCCATTTCATCAACTAACCACTTCATTGCACTAATTGCTATCTTTGGTTCTGTGATGATTGGAGTTGCAAGATGTGGAATATTATTGTATTTAGTGAATTCTACCTTTTTAGGGTCAATCAATATTAATTTTACATCATCTGGATGAGCACGATATAAAATTGATGTGATAATAGAATTAATACATACACTCTTACCACTTCGTGTCGTACCACCAATCAAACCATGAGGCATCTTGGTGATATCAAGATAAATAGCTTCACCTGTAACATCAGTACCAAGCACAACCTTTAATGGATTCTTATCTTCCATTAATTCTGGTTTTGTTAGCATATCACCTAATAAAATCATATCACGTTTATAATTAGGAACTTCAATACCAATAGTTCTTCTACCAGGAATTGGTACTTGTAATCTTATAGCAACTGCTTCAAGATTACCTTGAAGATTTTGTTGAATTGAAGGGACTTTTTGATATTTAACACCAGGTTCAAGTTGAACTTCAAATAAAGTAACCGTAGGACCTTTTTGGAAATCAACAACTCTACCAGCGATATCAAATTCTTTAAGTGTTGAATCAATGATTTCTCTTTGTCTATTAACACCTTCTAAATCGGAAGTAGCATTCGGATTTCTTCTCTTTAATAAACTTAAAGAAGGGAAATTGTATTTAGTTTTTCTTTGTTTTCTTATTTCGTTATAACGATCATTTTTACTCTTTAATTTCTCTTCAGGATTTGTTTTAGATGTAACACTAATTCTTGCTTGAACTTCTTCATCATTATAATATTGATTATTATCAAGATAATTATTATCTTCCTGATAAGTCTCTTCTTGATAATTATCATCATCTTTTAAGTTATAATTCTCATCTTCATTATTAAGTTCAGAAAAATAATCTTCCTTAACATTTTCATTATTTTTATATTCTTGATAATTATTATTTTGATAATTATTATCATTTCTTTCTTCTTGCTTATAAATCTTAATAGTCTCATGAGATTGTTGTTCATAAGAATTCATTCTATCATCAGCACTCTTTTGAACTTCTTCATTTGCATCTTTCCCATTAACATCTACTTGTTTAACATCTACTCGTTTATTCTCAGGTTCATAGCCATTAAAATCTTCAAATTTTGGAACACAATAATCTTGTATTTCTTCTTTTGATACTTTGCTTCCATTTCTCAAATAATCATATTGTCTTTCACTATATTCTAAATCTGATTTCGGATAATAATTAACATCTTTTACATTACTACCATAAATAGAAGAAACAAATCTCTCGCTCTTATCTATAATAGGTTTAGGTGTGCCATTTATATCAAGTGGTTCTTCTTTTTTAGTAGTTTTATCTGTAACTTGTGGAATAACAAACTTTCTTCTTTCCATTCTTCCCTCCTAAATCTCTATTCTTCATCATTTAACTCCTCTATTAATAACTCTTCATCATTAATAGTTATTTTATTTTCTTTATTAAATAAACTCTTACTATATACCTTAGCAGCTTCAGATCCTATTATTTCAAGAATTGATCTCACTAATTTAGGTAAGCCATATTTAATTAATTTATTAATTGTTAACTTTCTTACCCATACTACTGGATTAATAATATTCTTAATTTTTAAAAATGTACTAGCAGCTTCATCAATATTATATTTTTTTATATTCTTTACTATTTTATTATTATTTATTTCACTAATTTTATTAATTGAATTTAATACTAAACTAATAGTCAATCTCTTAAACACTCTAATTGTACGATGCTTCTCAAATATCTCATCTATTCTATCTAAGATATATCTAATTAAATCCATTAATTCCTTTAAAGAAATCTCTCCAAAACTATATTTACTATCTGGATAATATACTTTCGCAATATCTTTAACCATTAAAGCAATAATATCAGATACAACACTAATATGATCCTTTATTTTATCAGCAGTAAACAAACTTTTGCTAATATCATCATATCTTGATAAAGATAAGTCAATGATTTCTCTTACTTCATCATTCTTTATCTTTAAATCTTTCTCATCTTCTTCTATCTTCTTAACTTCTTTATCTACTTTTTTGATATCAATTAAAACAGTTATTCCATAAAATAAGAATACTATCATAATACCAATAATAATACCGAAGAATAAAGTAATGAGATTACCAATTAAATTCTTAGTAAAGAATTCTTGAAAATATAATTTTATATTATCCCAAATATTTAATATCATTTGCTACTTTCCCTTTTAATAGATTATACAACAAATGTCAAAAAAAAACCATAATATTATATACTAAATTATTGATAAATAAAAAACTATTATTTTATTTTACATTACACCTTATTATATGGTATTATGGTAATAGAGGAATATTTATGAACTATAAAGAAATAAAAGGATACTTGATTGCTGTTGATCTAGATAATACAATTATCACGGGCTTTGACAACAAAGATTTGGAAAGCTTTCAAGTATTAAAAGAATTAGCAAAAAACAATTATATCATTATAGCAACTGGAAGACCTTGGAGGTCAAGCTGTGGCTTTTACAACTGGCTTGAACTTAATACTCCAATTATCAATTATAATGGTGCATATGTCCACCATCCAAAAGATCCTAATTTTAAAGAAATAATGATAACTATTGAAAATAAAAAAATTAAAGAATTCGTTCACAAAGCTAAAGATTATTTAATTAATATATTTTGTGAGAACAAAGATGATATCTATTTATTAAATGATACAGATAAAATCCTTCCTTATCTTCATCAGGAAGGTTCAAATCTAATCATTGGAGATTATGATAAAATATTAAATTGTGATACCAATGGAGCTATTCTATTCACTAAACCAGGAAGTGAAGAATTATTAGAAAAATTCATTCATGAAGTATATCATGATGAAATCAGATTAAGACATTGGTTTACTCTTGATACATTAGTATCTGAATTCTATAGCCCAGAAACTTCTAAAGCAAATGCTTTAGAAGTAATAAGGAAATATTATAATATTCCAAAATCAAAAACAATTGCAATTGGTGATGGTCACAATGATATCGAAATGTTAGATTACGCTCATATTGGAGTAGCTATGGAAGATTCACATAATGAGTTATTACCACATGCTACATTTATTACTAAAAATGTAACTGAACATGGCGTAAAATACTTTTTTGAAAATTATGATTTTAAGGAGTGAAAAAATGAGTTTTATAAGTTCAAACAATCTTGAAAAGTGCATCACAAATGCACCAATTGGATATCTTATTAAAGTTTTAGAAGATGAGGGATACCAAGTAACAAAATCAAATCTTCAAGTTACTGCTATAAGCCAAGCCTTCCTTTCTAGCTTCTCTTCAACAATAACAATCATTGATATGGGAAGTTATAGAGAATGTAGTGACAATGAAGTTGCTATTGGATTATTGCTTAGACCAAGAACTGGAATCCTAGCAAATATTGTACAAAAAGCTGAAGCAATGATGAATAAATAATCATTGTTATGAAACTACTAAATAATATATATATAAAAAAATAATATAGTTATTTAGTATATATTATTTTTAACTGCTTTGATAATAACTCTATTTTAATTCTAGATTTAAAAATCCTAACTATTAGCCTGAACTTAATAGTTAGGATTTTTATCTTGGATAAATAAAGATTTATGTTGATAATGGGTGTCTTTTGACTCATTTCAAAAATATTATTAATAGCATAGATTCTAATATGGAAAGAAAAAATTATCAACAACAACAAAAAGCTAAAAAAGTACAAGATTGTGTTTTTAAAAATTCTAATAATCACTCACCTTCTATTATACAACTAATTTGATAATCATTTGTATTATTAACAATCAAAGACAATAATAAATTGTCTGAATCAACACTTAGATTAATCATTCCATCTACTAAATATAACCCACCTTTATATTGAATTTGTAATAGATATTCTCCTTCATCAAGGTTCATTTGTTTTGCATCAAACAAAAACATAGAAGCAGGTGATGAAATGTAATCAATTATTTCTGTGGCAATGCACACATCATCGTATTTAGATATTACTTTTATGCATACATTCATTATTCCTAATTCATATGGGTTTTTATTATTAATTAGATACCAATTAATTTGAGATGAATTAATATTGATATCTCTAGGTTTATCTAATTTTATAAATTGTTCATTTTTTTTGACTTCTTTATCAATAAAAAGCTTGTACTTTTTATTATTCATTGATAAAGTTAGTTCATCATTGTAAAACCAAAAAGATATAGCATTCCTCTCATTACAACCTTCATAGATGTTATTAGACATTATAAACTTAAATGTGTCTGATAAAACATACTCCTCATTAAATTCGTTGGAAGCAACTACACGTGAAACAGTTATTAAATCATTGTAAATAATACAATATAGATCACCATTCATATTAATATATAGACCATCACTAACTTCCGTTGTTTCTTTTTGGGTGCAACATACAAGGAACATTGCATATAATAATGCAAATAATATAAGTGCTATTTTTTTCAATTTCAAGCCACCTTTTCTCATTTATTTTTTTTAAAAAGCTCTCTTTTCAAAGAGAGCTTAACACATTTATAAATAATCAATTGTAACAATGCATTAAAACACACTTTTGAAAAGCAACTATCTAATACATCATTTTATCATATTCTCTAATATCACAAAATACTTTATTATTCATTCATACATCATTCATCAAAAGAATAGCAATAATCTTGCATATTCACATACCAATTATATCCATCTTCTTCATTTAAATTATATAATGATAAATATTTATCATTTATTAGTGTATATGGATTTCTACTTTCTAATGGTATCTTTTTATAATCCTCAAAAGACATATATTCTAATTTAAAATAAAATACTTTTTCAGTATCTGGATCATATGCTGCCATATAAATGTTTTCACCATTCTTGCATAATGGACCAGCTAATCCAACATAATCACCCAAGGTAGCAAAAACATCATTTGAGCTAGTCCAAATTATTGGATCATCTCTAAATATGTCTAAAATATCGTACATATGTTGAATATTGACAAAACCATCTTGTACATTTGGTTTATATAATTCTTTAGCTCTTTCAATATAATAATCAGGAAGTTCAGTAATTACTTCATTTATATCAAATGATAAAACATGGATAATTTCTTCTTTTCCAAAAGCTTTAATAGTGATATCAGTTATACATTTATCAAGTGGATTAATTATTAAATCATCACCTTCAAATCTAAGTTCAATTAATTCATCATCATATTCAAATTTATATGCTTCTTTATTATAAGATAAATAAGGTTTTTCTTTACCAAGTTTTTCACAATTGTGAAATAAATAAGAAATATAGAAATCTTCAATTCTTGTTTCAACATCTTTATTTATTACAATATAAAACATATGATAAAAAAACTTATCACTTATATAAAATTCAATAGAATCAACTTCTTTATCACCAATGCAAAAAGACATTTTTGTAGTACCATTTCTTAATGCAGTAATTATTCCATCTTCACTTACATCAATAATTCTCTCATCATATTTAATACTTATACCTTCTGGTAAATTAAAAGATTTAGGATTTAATTTTGTATCAGTAATTAAATAATTATATTCATATAAAACATTTATGTCTTCATCATTCAATTCACCAACACCAACTTTAAAATTAGATGCAGCATATTCCTCTGCTGAAGTTGCATTAAAATTTAATGCAAACATAATAACAAAAATACAAAAGCAAAACGCTAATACTAAATAAGATATTTTTTTCATAAAAACTCCTTTTATTATATTTGAGTACTACAAAGCTTTTTTCTAACACCATTATATCAAAGTCATAAAGCTATTTCAATTGATTTTTTTTAGAGCAGTAATAATTTAAGTAATAATTAAATTTTCTAATGATAAATAAAAACAATCCTGACTAATCAGTTCGTATTGACTAGTCAGGATTTTAAATTAGCTTACTTCTTTGATTGTATAATTTAATTCATATTCTAATGATTCACAAGCAATTTTTAGATATGTTAAAGAATCTCCACCTAAATGATAAATATAATCATTTTCTTCATTAAGCTTAAATTCATAGACTATTTTACCTTCACAAACTAACACAACTTTTGCATTACCTTTTGTGATATCAATTCTTAGATTGATCTTATAAGTAACATTACCATCTAAAACTGCTAATGTTTCTACACCATTTGCTTTCAATACTGATCTTGTTTTAGAAACCTCAGTATTAATTTCAGCCATACCAATATTAGTAATAGATTTACCACTATTATCAATAATTGCTTCATCAGTAATATGTTCTAATGTATAAACATCATCACCATTAGTATCTTCATATCTACTACATCCTACTAATGTTAATAGCATTAATACAATCAATATTATTATTAAACTATGCTTTTTCATATTTTTAAGTTATTTATCAAAGATAATTATCTTTGATAATATCCTTCAACAATGCTATATAGATGAATTATTTCTGTCTTTGTTCCTGTCTTAACAGTTACAGCATATTTAACTAATTGAGGTTCAATTCCAAGTTGTTTTGTGATTCTACCATATTTATTAGTATTAGTATATGTTTCATCAAATGCCATTGTTATTTCAGAATTTTTATATTTAGTTCTTAATTCATATTCAGCCTTTATCATTTCAACAAGTTCCCACCAAATCTCATTATCATTTTCAAGCATTGGTTGAGGACAATTCTTAGCACTATAGAAATGGTGACCCCATACACGAGTAATATCTAAATCAAATTTTTCCATTAGCATAGCAACTAATTGAGCAGTTCTTTGCCATGTCCACCATAAATCAGATTCAGGGTTAACAGCAGATTCAATACCAACTGAATTTAAGTTACCACCTTTACTACAAATTCTACCAGCACTAATTTGACTATAGCACCACCATGTAGTACCCATATAATACTCGCCATTAACAATCTTAAATGGTAAGCCCATATTGTTAATGCACTTATTCTCAACACCATTATACATGAATGTATCGCCAGTAACTTTCTTAGTAGCTTCTGTTGTTCCTGTTGGAACATCTATTGTAGTTTCTTTACCATTGATCTTGAATTTAGAATTTGAACTAATTCCCCAAACAGGGTAAGTTGGATCTCCTTCTTCATACATAACACCAGTTGGATACCACTTAAATTCAACTGTAGTTCCATCTCCTGCATGCCATGCAACATAATTGTCATCTAGACAGTGGAATATACCATCATTACCTGTAACGTAATGAATAGAAACAGCTGATGTACTTTGACACATATAATTTGCATTAGCTCTTGCAGTTGCTCCCTTTGACATATTACCAGTATAGTGAACTGTAATAAATTCAGTTGATGATTTTACTCCACCATGATGTGTATCAGCCATAGCTGATTTTTCAAATGATGTATCAATAGTTAATGGATCATTAAATAAAATCTTGTTAACTGAACTATAGATATCGCGATAATAATCTTGTTCAGTTCCATCAC
This sequence comes from Bacilli bacterium, assembly GCA_017450215.1. Lineage (GTDB taxonomy): Bacteria > Bacillota_I > Bacilli_A > ML615J-28 > CAG-698 > RGIG3506. The sequence goes on from JAFSVH010000070.1 coordinate 39,382, forward strand.
CGATTAATAGATTATATCTTGTGAAAATATTAGCATTATTGGTACTAGCAAGGAATTTCACAACATCACTTTCTTCTCCACCTAATACAGTAACACCAAATTCAAATTTATCATTTGAATTAGTTTCAGTTACAGTAATAATAGCATTACCTTTTTTAACACCTTTTACAACACCATCACTAACAGTAGCAATTGATGCATCACTTGTTGCCCATGTTAATTTTGGTGTAATATCTTTTGATAAATAATTAGCATTAAGCTTTATTTCTTTACCAACTTCTACATATGAATTAGTTTCATATGAAACATCAAAATAATTAGGTGTATAAACTTTCAAATCAAATTCAGCATAAGCTCCTGTTAATGAATTACTAATAACTTTAATCTTAACAGTACCAACACCAACTCCTTCAATTTTACCGAATGAATCGATTGTTGCAATAGAAGGATCACTTGATTCAAATTCAACAGATTTAATGCTTGCATCACCTGGAGAGAGTGTATAATTTAATTCATAAGTAGTAAATTTCATAACTCCATCATTAGGAACATTATCAATCTTTATACTTTGAACTGGAACAGACTCACCAAATTTAGCATATAATGTAATATCACTATAGATGCTTGTAACTTTTCCTTCTGTCATTTCAGCATCTCTATACCAACCAAGGAAAATATAATTTTCTTTTGTTAATACAGGAAGATCAATATTATATCCACCAGCTTTTTCTTTGTATTGTTGGAAAGAACCTAAAGTATTCCAGAATCCATTAGCATATTTTTCAACACCAAAATCAACTGTTACTGCTTTATTACTTCCAAGTTGAATTCCATTTAAGAATGCTCTAAATGAACAAGAAATAGCAGTAGTTTGAGTAGTATTGCTTCCATCAAGTGTTCCATCAATTAATGTTTTCAATGCTGCAGCATTATAGTTATTATTTGGAAGTAATTTAACACTTAATTCATATAAATATTGTGCTAACCATCCCCATTTATCTTTAACTAATGTACCATCAGCTAGTGTACCATTATAGAATGTATGGAATGTTAAAGGCTGAGTATCAGTAACACCAATTAATTTAATAGTCTTATGGCTCTTACCTAAAACTTTATTATAATCTACAAGGAAATCAGCAAGCATTGCACTTCTTGATTTATAAGTATTAGAGCCTCCATTGAATTCATAAACAACATTAAAGCTCTTACCCTTACTCATTATTCTTCCATATAAATCTAATTTACCATCAACAAAATTATCTTTAGAAATAGTTTTATATTCATAAATAAAACTATCACTGTTATACCAACCACTGAATACATTATATGATTCATAACTTGGTTCATATAATTTTACATTATTAAAGTCCTTAATTACTTCTTCTTTAGTCTCTAAATTATCATCTTCATTATATAAATGATATACAACTTTATATTGAAGTTCAGACCATTTTGCAAATAATTTAGTAACATCCATATTAGAACTATCTAATTTTGTAATCTTATTACCACTGAAATCACTAGATGCATACCAACCAGCAAAATCATAACCTTCTTTAGTTGGTGTAGGTAGAGTAAGTTCATCATCGCTAGTTCTCTTATTAGCAAACGTTTCACTTAAAGCACCACCATTAAGTTCTAAATCAATATTAACTTCATTAGTTACAACAGTAATCTTAACTGATGCAGTTACACTTTCATATTTACATGTAATAGTAGCTTCACCAGCACTTAAAGCTTTTAGCTTTGATTCTTCAATCTTCAAAACACTTTCGTTATCGATTGACCATTCAACATTACTATTAGCTTTTCCATCTACTAAAGCTTTCAAATCTTGGCTTTCGCCAACCTTCATCTCTAATCCAACTTTAATCTCTAGTTCAGCTTCACCACAAGCAACTAAAAACAAAGCTAGGATAAATGCGAAAAACATAACTAAATATCTAAATATTTTTGTTCTCATTTTTGTCTCCTTTATTTTTATTACATTTACATTTTATCACAATTTCAAATAATATGAAATAATAAGCATTAAAAAAACTCCATTATTCATATACTTACGAATAATGGAGTATAGATAGGGCTATTTTATATAATATAAACCATCAACTAATTCATTGTTGTTTTGAGTTGTTACTGTGACTTTTGCATTAGGATAAGTAGAATTAGAATATGCCAATACACAATAATTCTGACTTGATTTAATTACTTTCATAGTTGCAATGATTTCATTTCCAACTACAACATTAACATATGATGAAGTATTCGTGGAAATAGATTGTGAATTTGAAGTACAGCCACTTGCGGCTGTTGGCTTTTGATTCATACCACTACAACCAATAGCAAGTAATAAACCACCACTGAATGTAAATGAACGATTAAAGTCAATAACACCATTACCACCATTTTGTGGACCTGTAGCAAGAACGATACCACCACTCATAGTAGCAACACCATTACAATCTAGACCATCACCATTAGCATTCATATAAACAAAACCACCACTAATATTAAGTTGACTTCTCGCATTAAGTCCATCATCACTTGATGTTAAAACGATATTACCACCTTTAATATTAATAATTGTTCCTTCAATTCCTTCATAACTCTTAGTAATTTTGATATCACCATCATTGATTGTTAATGTGGAATCTGCATGAATTCCATCATCTTCAGTTGTCAGTGTAATTGTACCACCATTAATTACTACCTCACCTTTTCCAAGTGAACCAGTTTCTAGCGTTACATCTCCATTAGCATGAATTGCATCATCATGACTTGAAACATTTATTATTCCACCATTAATAGTCACAACATTATCAGCTTTAATTCCTTTACATGAATAAGCTGCTTTATCATTATTACCATCCATACCACCAGGGCCACCACCAGGACCACCTGGTTGGCCTCCTCCAGATGTACCATAATTAGTCCATTGACCACTTATCCTTTGATTATTTACATTTGATACATAATAACAATCATTTGATGTTGGTAATGTTAATTGGTCAGAACAATATACATAATTAGATGTCTGGCCCCCTGTTTGACTAGAATTATAAATATAGAATTTTACATATTTAGCACTTGAAGGTTTATCAATTACATAATAGATTTGTCTACCTTCTGCTTTATATGTTCCTTGCTTCCAAGTCTCACCATTATCATCAATAAACATAGCATAATATTTATATGTATTATTAAGATTTAGTCGTGATGAAACACGCAAATATAATTTAGATGAACTAGTAACAGTTACTGCACCAGAATAACTAGAATATTTTTCTGTATAAATATTAATAGTTCCACCATTAATTATACAATCATAAGAAGCATCAATACCATCACATGCAGCATATAGATTAATAGTACCAGAATCAATTTGAATAATACCTCTTTGATTTCCTTTACTACTAACATCACTATTTTCAGTTTTTAATGCATCTCCACCAGTTGAGATTGCAGTAATATTACCAGAAGAAATAGTAATTGAATCATTTCCTTTTAATGCATTGTTTGGTGCACTCACTTCTAAAGTTAGATTTTTAATTTCTAAATCATCTTTTGTTGCAACACCATTATTATATGTTGCTTCAACTTTTAATGATCCTTTACCTTTTAATTCCAAATCACATAAAGCATATATTGTTCCACCAGTACCTTCACTATCATATGCTCTCTTATCATATAAATAATTCTCAGTACCATTCTTTGCACTGATTTCAACTTTATTTCCGCTTTCAATATAAATAACATGAGTTAAAGTAGAAGTTATATTAACACCAGCAAGATTAATTGTTGCTTTTGCATCATCATCAAGTTTAAGGATAATATTACCTTCACTTAAAGTACCACTTATTGTATATTCACCACCAAGTGTAATTGTAATAGTATTTCCATTAATTGTAACCCCACCATTGTCATTAGACACTATACTTTCATTATCAACAAGTGTTATAGCAGTTGGACTTGTTGGGTCATAATTTCCTACTACAGCCAATATCTCTTTATAAGTCTTACCACACTTTTCGCATTTATATTCAATATAACCTTCTGCTTCATCAGTTGGATCTACTTTAGATAACACAATATATTCATGAGTTTCATCAATTTCTTTTTGTGCAATTAATATTTCACCACAAATACTGCAATGACTTCCTTCAGTAAGTCCCTTAGATGTGCATGTTGCTTCAACCTTCGGATCGATTACCTCAGTATGACCACTTGCCTTAATTGTTTCTTCTTCTAATACTTTCCCACAAATCGTACAAGATTTAATTTTTGTTCCGTCCTTAGTACAAGTTGCATCAACAATAACCCAATCACCTTCTATATGCTCTCCATCTTCACAATAATTAGGATTAACTGGATCAGGAGGAGTATTAATCTTAAATTCACAACCTACTAAAATAAACGATAAGAAAAGCAAAATCAAGAAACTGCCTTTTTTTATTATCGCACTCATACTAAATCCTCCTTTTTAATATATAATTATTATACTCTATTTACCTAAAAAAAACTTAAGCTTCTTTAATTTTTAAGTTTCTTTTAATCTTTCTTAAAGGAGTAAACCAAAAAATTGCAAAATAAGTCCAATTATAAATGATGCAAAATTAGCTACAATTCCATAAATAATATGAACATATATACTTCTAGATGGTCTATTTAATTTTTCATTAATCTTTTTAAGTATAAATATTAATGCTAATATTTCAGAAGCAGTAACTAAAATCTCTAATATCAAATATATTAAAAGCATTACACCAGATAACGAACCATTAACAAATAATAACAATATAACATTTAATATTAGTTGTGTTATTACATTTATTCCTAATATAAATAATAAATCCCATTTCTTATATAAAAACAAAAGAGCAATTAATAATTCAATTATTAATGTTATTGTTAATCTTAAAAAGAAATATAATACTTCTTTTGATGAAGTTGTTTTTTCTATTATTATATTATTCACATCTTTAGCATCACAGCGATAGAATGATTTAAAAGCATATCTATCTAATATATCATCAGGTGCTATAAATAAATCATTCTCAATATCATATATTAAAATCTTAAAAGTTTTAGGTGGATAATATCCCCATCGATAGGTTCCACTTCCTTCCATGTATTTAAAATTATTCCATATATAGAAGCCATCTTTATCAACATAATCTTTAAAATAATTAAATCTCTCTTTCTCGCCTTCATAGTCTAATTCGTCAGGATACTCTTCAAAATATTTTTTTGCATCTCTCCATGGTCCATATTCTTCATCTTGACTAAGTAATGTAACATAATATTTACCTTCATTTAATTCCATTTCAATCTCTACATATGGTTTAGGACCAGTATCGGCACTTACTTTGGTAGTTATGAATGATAAAATAAAAACTAAAATAAAAATAAAAAATAATAGGATTTTTTTAAACTTCATATCAATATCTCCTATTTGCATTATATCATAAAATGAAAGAATAAGAAAGTGAACTCATAAAAAGAGTTCACTAATAAATGATTTATTTATTATAGATTTATTTATTATATATTAAACCTAAATAATCATTTTTCTTCATTACATATGCTTGTTTTACAATATTAACAATTGTATCACTTGTAGCAGCACCATGTCCCTTTACAACTATCTTATTAACACCAAGTAAAGTACTACCACCCAAACTATTAAAATCATATTTTGACATCAAATTAGAAATAGTCTTCATTAATACATCCATAGTTTGTATATCGCCTCTAATTTCTGCTTTTTTAGCTTCTCTAAATAAATCCTTAATTAACATTTTAGCTGTTCCTTCTATATTTTTAAGAACAATATTTCCACTAAAGCCATCACAGACTAATACATCACAACTATCTTCTGTAATCTTATTTCCTTCAATATTACCAACAAAATTGATTTTTAATTCTTTTAATAATTGAAAAGCTTCCTTAGTAAGCTGATTACCTTTACTTTCTTCACTACCATTGGAAATTAAACCAACACGTGGACTTTCAGTTCCTTGATATGCTTTAATAAATGCACTACCAAGTTTTGCAAATGCAACTAAATCACTACTTTTAACTTCAGTTGTTGCACCACAATCTAGAATGCAAAAATATCTGCCTGATGAATTAGGTAGACAGGCTGCAAGGCATGGACTAGATTTAACGCCATCAAGTTCAAGTGGCTTTAAATAAAGCATTGCACCTGTAACTAAAGCACCAGTTGTACCTGTAGTAACAAAACAATCTACATCATCATTATCTCTAATATAACGAAGTGCTCGTGCCATTGATGCATTTTTATTTGTTTTTAATTCTAGAAAATAATTATCTAATGACTTAATTCCATAATTAGCATCAACAATTTTCACATTACTTCCTTTATATCCATTTTCTTTTAATAATTCTTCTACTTCTTCTTTAGGTCCAAAAGCAATCAATTCGATATCACAATCAATTAATGATGCTTTATATAATCCTTTCACAATTTCTTCCAAAGAATTATCAGAACCTAATAAATCAACTGCAATTTTAACCATTATTATTCTCCGCAAATAGTAACTTCTTTACCCATAAAAAATATTCCAATAGTTCCTGGTCCAGTAGTTGAACCAATAATAGGACCTAGATAATTTATATATACACCTTTACATTTAACTGCTTCATTAATTTTTTGTTCAATTATTTTAGCAGTTTCAAAATCATCACCATGAGAAACATAAATAATTTGATTTTCAGAATCAATGATATTTTCTTTCACAAAATTAACTAAATAATCAATTGAATTATTTCTTCCTTTAACTTTAGTAAAGGCATAATTATTACCTTTGATATCAGAAATTAAAATAGGCTTAACTCCAAATAAATTGCCAAAGAAAGCTTTTGTTGTCTTAACTCTACCTGCTCTAGCTAAATAATCTAGTTTTTCAACAGAAGCAATTTGATTAGATTTTAATTTATTATCTTCTAACCATTTCACATTTTCTTCAATGGTAAAACCATTTTTTCTGTTTTCACTTGCTTGTATAGCAAGTAAGCCTTGTCCTATACAACTAATAAGTGAATCAACACAAAGGATTTTACTTCCTTCATATTCCTTCATTAATTCACTTGCTACATTCTTTCCAAAATTTATAGATCCAGATAAAGCAGATGAACAAGATAAATACAAAACATCCTTGCCTGCTTTCAATTCCTTTTCAAATCCTTCCTTAAATTCAACATAGCTTACTTGTGAAGTTTTAATCTTCTTTCCATTTCTTAACCAATCATATAATTCTTTTGCACTATATACATCCCAATCTAAACTAGCTGGATATTCTTTTCCATCAACTGAAATAGCCATCTTAAAATATTTGATATCATATTCTTCTCTTAATTCTTTTGTTAAATCGGCTGTAGAATCTACATAAATTGCGTAATCTCTCATTTCGTTCTCCTTGTATATCTATTGTTATTTATTGACTATAACCATTTTATCATATATAATCGATATAACAATAAACAATAATGAACATATGTCGCATAAACATCAAATTACTATTTTTATTAGGAGCAAAATATGAATAAAAATGACAACATAATAAGCGCAGTACAAAAGAAAGATTTACGTATTCTCAAAACTGAGAAAGCCATCAAAGATGCTTTTCTCGATTTACTAAAAAAGAATAGATATGCAAAAATAACAGTAAATGACATAGCAATGAATGCAATGATAAATAGAAATACCTTTTACCTCCATTATGTCGATAAAGATGATTTATTGGATAATATCCTAATTGATGAATTAGGATATTATGCTAAGACACTTGCAAAGCACATCATTTTATTTATTCAATTTAAATCTGATAATTATAAAAAGCAATTTAAAGATACATTAGTTGAAGCAATGAAGAAAATGAGAGAAAGTGAAATATTCATGAAAAGCTATGCTAAAGACATAGATTTTAAAAATCATATTGAGAAATTGACAGAGCAATCAAGATATAATCTAATTAAGTTTTATGATAATTATGACAATGAAATAAAACTAAAGATAGAATTCACTTATAATGGTTCTTTAGGTCTATTATATCGTTGGATGCAATCAAATGGTGAATTCGCAAAAATAGAAGATATTGCTGAACTGATAACTTTAAATTTATCTTCCTTATTAGAATATTTTTAAACAAAACACATCATATCAAAAATTGATATGATGTGTCTTTTTTGTATAATAATATTTATTTATAATTATTTATTATTATGTCTTTGATATTGAAGTCTATATAATTGGTAATATCTACCTTTTTTCGCAAGTAATTCTTGATGATTACCATATTCAATAATTCTGCCATGATCAAATACATAAATCCTAGTTGCATGTTGAATAGTACTTAAACGATGAGCAACCATAATCATTGTATTCTTCTTGATAACTTTTTCTAGTGAATCCTGAATCAATACTTCAGTCTCAGTATCAATATTAGATGTTGATTCATCCAACATCATAATCTTAGGTTTATGCACAATTACTCGAGCAAAGCTAATTAATTGTTTTTCACCAAGAGATAAATTATTGCCTCTTTCTCCCACAATTGCTTTAATTCCATCTTTTTGCTTGTTAATGAAATGACTAGCATTAACTTCGTCACAAGCTTTTATAATCTCTTCTTCAGTAATCCTAGGATCATTAAGTCTAATATTCTCTTCAATAGTTCCACTAAATAAGAATACATCTTGAAGCATTTGTCCTATTTGACTTCTTAGAGAAGCTAGTTTTATTCTTTTGATGTCAATACCATCAATTAATATTTGACCTTTTTGAATATCATAATTTCTAGTAATTAAACCAATGATAGTACTCTTACCAGCTCCAGTTGCACCAACAAAAGCCACAACTTCGCTCGGTACTATTTTAAATGATACACCTTTTAATACCCATTCATTATCAGTGTATTTAAACCATACATCTTTAAATTCAATTTCACCTTTTAAATCGATATCAATTGCATCTTCACTATCTTTAATTTCAGGTTCAATATCTAAGACCTTAAATATCTTCTCAGCTGCAGCAAAAGATGATTGTAATATATTGAATTGATCAGCTAATGATTGAATAGGATTAAAGAATTTTAAGATATATTGATAGAATGCATATAATTCATAAAATGTAATAGCAACAGTTGTAATTCCTAATGTGAAATTAACAAATTCATTACCACCTGTCCAAAGTATCAATATTACAGTTAAAATATAAATCAAATATATAGATGGTCTATATAATCCAAAAGCCATAATTTCTTTTAAAGATGCTTTCTTTAAATTATTATTTGCATTACTAAATTCCAAATATTTCTTCTTTTCTTGATTAAATATTTGTGTTGTCTTCATTCCACTAATATTTTCAGATAAGAAAGCATTCATATTTGATACTTCTGTCCTTACCTTTCTATGCACTCTTCTAACTACAGTTTTAAATACAATAGTAAGAACAACGATTAATGGGAATATTGCAAGTATTATTAAACCTAATTTGTAATTAAGTAACATCATAGCAATAAATACACCAACAATAGTAACCACATATTTAATCATATTAACAATTACATTTGTATATAATTGATATAATACATTAGTATCACTAGTATTTCTTGTAACTAATGTACCAACAGGAATCTCATTAAATTGATGATGAGATAGAGATTGAATATGATTAAATATATCTAGCCTAATCTTATAAATAATCTTATTTCCAGTTTTATGCATTAACATAGTTTGATAATATTGCACAATATGCATTACAAGAATAGTTATTAATGATATAACAAACAACATAACAACTTTAGAAAAGATGATTTGTTCTTTTCCAAGTTCAGCCAAAGATAAACTCATTAAATATGGTGATAATATATCAAGTCCTACAACGATAGTCATTAATATAATACCTAATATATAATTACCAATATATGGTTTCATATAAACAAATAAACGCATTAATAATTTTCTATCATTCATTGTGCGTTCATATTTCAATTCTTCTTGCATCATTTCACCTCCACTTCTTTTTCAAGTTCTTGAAGGTGAACTTCCTTCTTATATATCTCATTTGTTTCTACTAATTCAGAATGTGTTCCAATACCACTAATATGACCATCATCTAAAATAATAATCTTATCTAGTGTTTCTAAAGTAGTAATACGATGAGCAATGATAATAGTTGTTTTATCTTTTCTTAATCTTCTAATCTCACTTAAAATAAAGCTTTCTGTAATGGTATCAACAGCTGATAAAGAATCATCCATAATTAAGATTGGTGCTTCTTTAATCAAAGCACGGGCAATCGCAATTCTTTGCTTTTGTCCACCAGAAACCGTAACACCACGTTCACCAAGAATAGTATTATATCCATCTTTAAAATCTTCGATATCATTTGCAAGTCCACTTGATACTGCATAAGAATGTGATTTTATTCTGTCTACTTTAGGAAAAGCGAATGAGATATTTTCATCTATTGATTGTTTGAACAAGAAAGTTTCTTGTGCAACATAAGCAATAGCATCTCTAACTAACTCAAGTGGTAATTTCATAATATCTTTATCATCAATTAGAATCTTATCTTCTTCTAAGTTATATAATCTTAACATCATTTCCACAATAGTACTTTTACCACTTCCAGTTGCTCCCATAATACCGACTATCTCGCCATGATTAATCTTGAAGCTCACATCAGTTAGGATTGGAATATCACTACCAGGATATTTAAATGATACATTCTTAAATTCAATATCACCTTTAATTTTATCAGGAGTTAAATCCTTATCTTCATCTTTCACTAAATCATCATTTATTTCTACTTTAATATCTAATAATTCATTAACTCTTGCTTCTGCTGCCTTGCTTTGTCCTCTTAAATTAATTAAATCACCAATCGCCATAACCGGCCAAATTAAAGAAGCAAATAAAGCATTAAAAGTAATTAATTCACCGACAGTCAAATTAAATAAAGTATTACCAGTTTGAGTAGTATAAATAAAATAACCACCAATCAAAATAATAATAACACTAACAATAGCAACAATTCCTCCAACTAATGCACCAAGTAAAGCTTGGTCACTTACTTGAGCAACTGTTGTATCCATATTAGCTTGGTTATGATCTAAAAATAAGAATGCTCTTCTTTTTTCTTTCACATAAGCTTTTATTACACTAATACCAGAAAAATCTTCTTGAACATAATCAGACATATTAGAAAAAGCTTCTAAATTTTTCTTTACTTTTTTTGATATCCTTCTTCTCATTATCAATGAAATAACACAAATTAATACAAGAGGAACTATACAGATTAAAAGCAGCATCCAATTTATTTTAATCATCTTAATACAAGCAAGAACACCAAGTGAAACAGCATCAACAAGCATTAAAGTACCACCTGCAAATGCTTGTCTAATTGTACTTAAATCATTAGTATAAAGTGCCATTAATGCACCAGTTTTATTTTGTTGATAAAACGTTGAAGAAAGTTTTTCCATATGCAAAAACATTTCATCACGAATATCAGCTTCAATTTTTGTTCCATTACCAAAAATACAAACACGCCATAAGATTCTTCCTGTAAATACAATCACTGCAATTATACAAAGATTCTTTATAATCGATAACAATAATTGCTTTGTTAAAGGGGTAGCAGCACCTTCCTTCATTCCATCAACTATAGTTCCAACATACTCTGGAATATAAAGTTGTGCATAATCAACTACAACTAAAGATAGTGCACCAACAAGAAAGAAGAACCAATATTTAAAATAATACTTTGTGAAATGTTTACCTATTACCATATTTATTCTCGCTTTAATAAGCTCATAAATTAATATATAAATTACTATATGAAGTATAATAAATAAGAGCTCAACTAGAAAACATTATAACAAAAAATGTATTATTTATCAATTATAATACATAATGTGTGCTATGTTTTACGCACAATTTAAAACTTGATATTAGCATAGCCTTATAATTTAATTCTCTATATTCTCGTATCTCTGTATTTTTTTCTATTAATAATTCATCATTTAAATAAATATAATAATTAAAGTCCTAATTAATTCTATCAATTAGGACTTTAATTATTTATATTCATTATTTATTATTGTATCTAGCAATTAATGTGAAATCATTAATTTCTGTTATTATATAATTTTCATCAATTAATTGATCTCCTAAATGCCAACCGATGAAATCATATCCTTCCTTCTCGCACACTGGAAGTGGACCAATCTTATCCCATCTACGAACTGAAATTGATTCAAAAACTCCACCACCAACTGAATTAAAATTGATATTAATTTTAATCTTATAATCACTATCTTTTTCAAAATATGCTTTTAATGTAATATCACTTGTGATTTTAGTATTAAAATCAAAAAGTGATGAACCATTTAACCATCCTAAGAAAAGATATTCATCTTTAACTGGATCATTAGGCTTTTCCACAAAGAATCCATTCTTTACTAATACTTCACTATTCTTTTCTTCATCATTATCATCTACAACGAACTTAACTTTCCATTCGTTGATATCATAATAAGCATATAAATGAAGGTTCTTAGTAATTGGAGTATTAATATCAAATAATTCATCATCAATAGTATACCATCCAATAAAAGTATATCCTTCCTTAACAGGAATATATTCTTTTATTGTATCTCCATTTTTTACATCTTGATATGTTTCATCATCCATATCATAAAAAGTAACACGATATACCATTCCACAACTACTAAGCATTATTAATAATAATACAATTAAGCTAATTGATATAATTCTTTGCATATATCACCTCTTAATAATAAATTATACTTATTTAAATTATATTTATTATTTTATTTATGTATTAATTAAATATATTTTCTAAATATTCATCAATATACATAAAGATATCTTTAAACATATCAATAGATTTTTCCATTTTAATATTAATTACGATATCCTCAGAATACATGCTACCAAAGTCATTATATGCATATATTCTAAGTGTGATAGGACAACCATATTTATCCATAGCAAAAGCACTATAATATGTATCAGATAGTTTATTTACTTCTAGTTCTTCTTTTTCATCTTCATTAAATTCTAATCCTCTAGACATATAAACCTTATAATTAATATCTGCACCATATAGAATAGTTGCTTCATAGAATCTAATATTAAGTCTAGCGTTCCTTTGAGGAACTCCAGTTAAGAAATATCCTTCAAAACGAACAATATTATTTACATCACTATTAAAATCCTTTGCTTCATTAACATTAACAATTTTTGCTTTTTCTTGTTCATTGCTACTGTTAATTGGAACAATAGCAAACGAACTGAATGCATCATCTTTGATGTTAAAGATGCAAGCATCGAGATCACAATTACCAATCATACCAACAATTGATGTAGGTTCATTTAAAGAATCACTATTTACATATCGATATATTAAATAGTTTTTCACATTATCTAATTTATCCCATTTAATAGCAATAGAATCATTCTTTTTATATATTTGAGCGCCACTAACTTCGTTATTTTCACTAAATTTATCTTTATATCTTAAGATATCAGGTAATTTAGTTTTATTAGTAAAACAATTATTCAAAACATTTGTAATCATTTCACTATTAATATTTCGTGTAAGTGTCTTATATTGATAAATACATGTACCTTTTACATATTCACATGATTGATTAAATCTCAATTGATTTATCCATTCAGTTGTAGTTTCAGACCAATCTTCACCAAGATTATGATTCATTCTATATAGTCCAGTACCAATATAAAGATTACATTTTTTATTTTTAACAACTCCATTCCACCACTCTACAATAGCAGCATAACAAGCAGATGAATTATCAAAACCATGATAAACCTGAGGAATAATATAATCTATCCATTCATTATCAATCCACTTCTTGGTATCACAATATAATGGACCATCATAATGTGAATAACCACTACCAACAGAACCAAGTGGATAAGTCAAATCACCATTTGCATTATATTTATAATTACTAGGTGCAACATATGAAGAATAATTTTGATATATTCCACTAGGAGATATTCCTAATTGAACACATCTATTATTATTAATATTATAATCATACATTGCATCACTTAATTTCTTAATAAATTTATCAACACTTTCACGTCTAAAATTAGCAACAGATAATTTATTAGTATTATATAATTTTCTAGTTTCACTATCATCTACATCTTCAATATAGAAATAATCATCAAAATGAATAGCATCAACATCATATTTTTCTATAATTTCCATGCAAACATCAACGATGTAATCTTGTACAATTGGTCTACCTGGATCAAGAATAGCTGCACCTGATTTATTAATCAATACATTGTTAATATCACTTGCTGGATTAACCTTATAATCTTTATATTTATTATTAATGGCATCAACTGTAGTACTAGATGAAATACGATAAGGATTTAACCAAGCATGGAATTCAATTCCTCTTTTATGGCATTCATTGATAAACCATTCAAGATAATCAAATCGTTCAAAATCCATACCACGAATATATGAACTCATTGGAGCAAGTTCTGTATCATATAAAGCATCATTATGTGTTCTAATATGAAACATAATAGCATTGAGGTTAAACTTCTCCATCGTTGATAAAACTTCTAATAATTGCTTTTTCATTGATGTATCATTTTGATATCCATAAATATCACCAGCAAAAAATGAACACCAAACACCTCTAAATTCTTCAGTTTGTTTTTCATATTCTGGCATAGTTATTATTGTTGAAGAAGCAGGATAATAGATAACACTGTTATTTTGATCTCTTACTACTTCCGCTTTTACATTTTCATTAAAAAATAAAAACGCGAAACATAAAACGAAAAGCAAAACATATAAAATTCTCTTATATCTTATTTTAATCATAAATGAGTCCTCATCTCTTTATTTACATATATAAAGTATAACATATTAAATACTTAAAAAAAATAAAAACATAAATAAAATCAGTTTGAAAATACAAACTGATTTATTTCATTAGTTTTTCTATATCTTTATAATTATATCCTTTTCTAATAAGTGATGCTTTTATCTTTTGTTCAGTTTCATAATCTTTATTAAAACCATATTTAGCTTTTAATTTTTCAAAATCCTTCTTAAGTGTTTCACTGCTATCATCTTCATATTCTAATCTTGATAGCACTAATTGAGAAAGTGAAGAATCAAAACCAAGTGATATCAATTTATTATATATTTTAGTTTTTTGTTTTAAGATTGGTTGTTTATTAAATCCTTCAACATTCTTTATCTTTAAAGCAATATTCATTGCTTTTTCCTCTTCATTATCAAACATCTTTATCACTTCATTTATAATATCTTGATGAATTCTTTTATTAACTAATTTTTCTTTGATATAATTTGGTCCTTTATTATCTTTATATGTATTTAAAAATGATACTGCATAATCATAATCATTAATATAATTATATTCTTTCAATAATTTAATACATTCTTCAATTGTGTAATCATCAAAAGGATCATTGTAAAGATTTTTCTTTCTTAAATATTCTTTTACTTCAAATGTTGATTTTTTAGATTTAGATAAATATTTAATTGATTTATTAAAAGCTTCACTCACTTTTGCTTTTTTAAGAATATCTTTAAATTCTTTTTCTTTAAATGTTTTACCTTTTAATATTACATATTTTACAATTGTATCTTCATCAAAATAATAATTATCATCACTTGTTTCAACATAATATCGATTTTTCTTTTTACCAACTATACTAATATTAATGATGTATACTTCATCATTCTTTATTTCATTTACTTTCTGATTAATCATTCTCATAAGAGAAGCCCTCTCCACCTACTTCATTAGCTCTCATAACATAATAGAATGCTTTAGGATCTAATTCATTAAGAATCATCTTAAGTTTAGAGAATTGATTAGATGATAAAACACAAATCAATTGTGTTTTATTGTCTCCAGTATAGCCACCTACAACCTTAACCTCAGTAACACCACGCTTAAAATCATTCAAGATTCTTTCTTTTATTTCAGCACTCTTTTCACTAATAATCATAACAGCTCTTCTATTAAAGCCACTAAAGATTATTTGATCCATTACTACTCCATTTAAATAAAGAAAGATAATTTCATATAATAAAACATCAAATAAGAATTCATTATTATTTCCTCTAATAAAGAAAAAACCAAGTAAAACTATAACACCATCAATTAAATATAATGATAAAGAATAAGGAGTTCTCCAAAGTTTATATAATATATTTTGTGCTATTTCAGTCCCACCTGTTGTACCACCATGTTTTACAACAATACCTAAACCAAAGCCCATAATGATGGCTGCAAACAAAGTTATAAGTAACATATTTGTTGGTTCAATTAAGTATTCTGTTCCGTTTATTTTCACAATCTGTTTATATAATAAATCAAGCACCCAAACCCATGCTGGGAATGTTAAACTGCCATAGATGGTTTTTATTAAAAAGTCTTTACCTAAAAATATAAAACCAATAATAAGTAATATGCCATTGATTCCAAAAATAAATACATTTGATGGTATACTAGTAAAATTCTTAAAAATGACAGCAAGACCACTAGCACCACCTATTACTAAATTGTATGGATCCAAGAACCAACTGAATGCTAAAGCAATTAAGATAACTCCTAAAGTAACCCATAAAAATTCTTTTATTTTCTTCTTTACAACTTTATTCATCTTTACTCCCTTCGATAAAAATAAACATAAAAATTCTTTTATGTTTATTTTATCTCTTTAATTTCTTCAATTTAATTTCTTAAATTTAATTTCTTAAATTTGTTTATTTATTATTATATGGTGATTTTAAATATGCATTAATGAATCCATCTAAATCTCCATCCATAACTGAATTAACATTAAATTCTTCATAATTAGTTCTATGATCTTTAATCATAGAATATGGATGGAAAGTATAGGTTCTAATTTGTGCACCAAAGCTATTATCACTAACTTCACCAGTTATATCTTTAATTTTCTTGTTTTGTTCTTCCAATTCCATCATATATAACTTATTCTTAAGTAACTTCATTGCAACATCTCTATTTTGAAATTGACTTCTTTGAGTTTGGCAAGTAACTACAATTCCAGTTTTTAAGTGAGTAATACGAATTGCTGAATCAGTTTTATTGATATATTGTCCACCTGCACCACTAGATCTATATGTATCAACTCTTATGTCTTCAGGTCTAATTTCAATATCAATATCCTTATCAATTTGAGGAACAATCGTAACAGCGCAGAATGAAGTATGACGTCTAGCATTAGAATCGAATGGTGAAATTCTAATTAATCTATGAACACCTTGTTCACCTTTTAAATAGCCATAAGCTTTTTCACCATGAACAATAAAGCTTACACTTTTAATTCCAGCTTCTTCTCCATCAAGATAATCTAATACTTCCATTGTGTAATTATGTTTCTCACAATATCTTTGATACATTCTATATAGCATTTGACACCAATCTTGGCTTTCTGTCCCACCAGCACCAGGGTGCATATCAATGATTGCTTCACAGTCATCATATTCATGGCTTAAAAGCATTTTAATTTCAAAATTATAAAGCTTTTCTTCAATAGATTTAATTGATTCTTCTATTTCATTATCTAAGCCACCCTCTTCTTTTTGCATATCAAAATATAATTCTAATTCATCAATAAATTCTTCTAATTCTTTACAAGAATTAATCATATCATTTTGATTCTTAATCTTCTTCAATACTTCAGCAGATTCTTTTTGATTATTCCAAAAAGCAGGATCATTCAATTTTTCTTCGTTTTCTTGTTTTTCATTTTTTACTTTTTCGATATCAATTGCTTTAGACAATTCATCAAGTCTTGTCCTAAAATCAGATATTGCTTTTGTTATCTCATAATTTTCCATATTCATCACCATTATTCTATTAACATTTTATCACAATTTGACTTAATTGTCTATTCACTAAAAAATGCTAATACTAGACTAATATTATCATTTTCCATTATTACTTTATTTTTTCTTATGTTCAGCCTTCCACTTCTTAATGACTTCTAATCTTTCTTTAAATTTTATTTCATTGCCTAATGTATTAGGAATATAATATTCTTTACCAATTAATGATGGAGGCAAACATTCCATAGTTGTAACTTTTTCTTTTGTATCATGAGCATATTGATATCCTTTGCCATAATCCAAATCTTTCATAAGCTTAGTTGGTGCATTTCTAATTATAAGCGGAACGGGTTCAGCTAACATTCTCTTTGCATCTTCACTTGCCATAATATAAGCAACATCACTTGAATTAGATTTAGGCGCTAAAGACATATAAATTACTGCTTCAGTTAAGTGTACACTACATTCAGGCATTCCAATTAAATGACAAGCTTGATAAACATTAATAGCAACATTTAGTGCATTAGTATCAGCAAGACCAATATCTTCAGATGCGAATCTAGTAACACGTCTTGCAATATAAATAGGGTCTTCTCCAGCTTCAAGCATTCTAGCTAACCAATAAACAGCAGCATCAGGGTCAGAATTTCTCATTGATTTATGAAGTGCTGATATCAAATTATAATGTTCTTCTCCGTCTTTATCATAAAGAAAGGTTTTCTTTGACAAACAATCTTCTATTATTTCTTTACTAATATTAACTATACCATCTGAAGCAATTTCTCCATTGCTAATTACCATATCTAATGTGGAAAGGGCACTACGTGCATCACCATTAGCAAATTTAGCAATAATCATTAATTCTTCATCAGTTATATTTATTTTATCATTACCATATCCTTTTTTATCATGTATAGCTCTATATAATAATTTGTAAATATCATCGCTACTTAATTCTTTTAATACAAAAACTCTACATCTTGATAAAAGGGCATTATTAACTTCAAATGAAGGATTCTCAGTAGTAGCACCAATTAAAATAATAGATCCCTTTTCAACATATGGTAAAAATGCATCTTGTTGAGCTTTATTAAAACGATGAATCTCATCAACAAACAAAATAGTCTTAATACCAATATGTTTACTTTCTTCAGCATCTTGCATAACTTTCTTTATTTCCTTAATTCCAGAAGTAACTGCAGAAAAATTAACAAATTTAGATTTTGTTTTATTTGCAATAATACGAGCTAAAGTTGTCTTACCAACTCCAGGTGGACCCCAAAATATCATTGAAGGTATATTATCACTTTGAATAATCTTTCTTAATATTTTACCTTCTCCAATTAAATGATTTTGTCCAACAAATTCATCTAAATCTTCTGGTCGCATTCTTGATGCTAATGGTTCTAGATTATAATCATCAAATAATGTTTTAGATAATACTTTAGATAATTCTTTATTATTCATTTGCTTCACCATATAATATTATGATTAATTTTGATAAATAAAAGTTTGGTAAATCCAAACTCTTATTTTAATTAATTTTATAATTTTTATATTTATAATTTTCCACAACAATTTTTATATTTCTTTCCACTTCCACATGGACA
>JAFSVH010000071.1 GCA_017450215.1 Bacilli bacterium
CCTTTTCATAATTAATTTGCCATTTTCATCTGTATCAAATTCAGAGCCTAATGTTATCATACCAGCTCTATTTTGAGTAGCCAATGGTAATGTAACTCTTTTATTTTCAATAGGTAAATCTTCCGCTTCACCAGAAATTCTAATGTAATCAATCAAAGAAGATACATCACCACCATGAGTATCAACATATTTCTTAATACCATCAGAAGTTACAGCATTTAAACTACCTTCTGTTGGCGTATCATCAAATTCAAAATTAGTAATTGGGCCAATATATTTCCAAACGCACTTATTTTCAGTTGCATCGTATTCCCAAACATAAGCCCCTTTAAGATTGTCATTTTCATCAATCGTAACATAATACATATCACCTATGCTATTACCACTAGAAGGTAAATCACTATATTTATTGACCCTACCTTTATAAGTAAACATAGATTTATATTGATTACTAACAATCTCATTTAATTCTGATACCTGTTCACCAGCTTGACCAGCCATACCACGAGCAATAATATCAATAGCCATATATAATTACCTTAAGCGGTCAAGTTGCCGTAAACAGCTAAATCATCACCAGAACCATTATCAATAATTCTGCAATAATTTATTCCATCCATACTAATTTGATATTCTCCTGCTTTTGTAATTGTAGGATATATTCTATAATCTAATAAAGAAATTGCTCCAACATTATGCCATTCTTGTTGTGAATCATTATTAATTCTACACTCAATAGTAATATCAATATTAGAGCCATCTACCTGTAATTGTAATCCTACACCATTATTCGGATTTGAAAGCAATTCACTAATTGTTTTACTTAAATCTTCTTTCCTACGCTTCCTATCAAAAAAAGTAAAGCTCTTTACAAACACTTGATTTCCACTCCTTTCTTGTTAGGATTAAATAAAATAGTTCTTTTAATTCTATTTTATACTTTACCTTTTATTCCTTTATTAATAAATAATAATTATTAATCTTTAATTATTAATCCCTTTCATGTTCATCATCAGGAAAAATATAAAGCGTTTCTTGTTCACTACTTGCTTTAGCAACTTCATTTTGAAATTCATCAGTAGCTACATAATCTTTAATTCCAGTTTCTACTTTTTCATTAACATAATTATCCATACCAGAAATATCTTCTGGATTCAAATTTTCAATTGCTTCTTTTACTTGCTTTTCTACTTCTTCTTCTATCTTAATTTTAGAAGAAAAATTTAACACCCCTTTTAAATAACCAACTTGTTGATAACGTGTAAAAATTGATTGTGAAGATGGTACTCCTGTTAATTGTGATTTCCTATACTGCATAGTGCCACCTCCTTAATCATAAGTAAAATATAACTTGCCCTCTACTACTGTATTCTTACCATATTCCGCAGATTGTAGTTCACAAGTATAATAATATTGATTATCTTTTAAAAATTTTGTATCTTCACCTGAAATAGCTACTTCTTGCATATTATTATCAAAAGTTTGTTTAAATACAGGAGGATTGTTTAGCTCATTTTTTGGCTTTTTAAATAATTTAAAATATATCTTATCTTCTTCTTGTAATTCATAAAGTTCTCCATCTTGCATCACAATTTCTAAATGCAACCAAAAATCATCTGCTTTAGTTACAGATATATTATCACCAGAAATTACTAACATCTTTTCCTCCTTTCATTAATTATTTAATTATAAAAATTCAAGCCTATATACAAGATAAAAACTTGCATATAGGATTCAATCTTTATATTTTTATTATTATAATATTAAGTAAATTATAAAAATCTACGATTTCTATCATAAAATGGATTCGTACCATTAGCAAATGGATTATGAGAGGCTTTACCTTGTATTTTGCCTCTACTATAAACTTTAGCTAAATCAGATTGTGGCTTATCTACTTGAAGTGCTTCTGTTGCTCTTAATTCCATTAATCTATCCAATATCATACACACAACGTCAGCACGGTCATCATGGAAATTTCTACTCTTAGCATCAGGAGATAAATCAAATTGTACCGTACCATTAGGTCTTTTATTTTTAACCATAGCTACAAGTTCTTCTTTTGCTAAATCTAATTGAATTAGAGCATTACGTTCTTCTTCATTTACATTTTCATAACGAATCCTAATATTACCTTCCGCATCAGTTTCTTCAAATTCTAATTCCATTCTTGGATTAAGTGAAGTTGGGAAAATAGCTAAACCTTGGTTAATAGCATTTTGTGCTCTTTCATAAGCTCTTACTTTATCCCTTTTAAAATTAAACATTCTTAATTTTTGAACGTTAGCAGGATAATCATCTTCACGCACTTTCATATATTCATCTTCAAGGTCAATTAAGCCCAAGTGACGCTTTTTATCATGTCCTACCCATTCTCTCATAAGATATTGTCCAATATCTTCACCACCACCACCAGCACCAGCATCAATAATTAACATATTAATATTATCATAATCTAATGCACCTTGATTATAATCTATTAACATCTCTTTAATTCTATCTACTTGGTCTGGCTTTTGAATTAAAACTTTCTCACCATTACTTAATATTTCTACTAAGTTTACCATATTAACAAATTCTACCCAATACCCTTTTTCATCATCATGCTTCAATTCAGCCACAGCAACTACAGAGTTGTCTAACTTTGTAGAAGGGTCGTATGCAAGGATAAAAGTTCTATCAAGAGTATCATTATTAAAAA
>JAFSVH010000072.1 GCA_017450215.1 Bacilli bacterium
TGAATATAAGAATAATTGTATCTTAACTATTGATGATTATAGACATAAAGGTTTATTTGAATTAAGTGATTTATTAGAAGTTTTAGATGATAATGGAACTATTTGTACTATTACATTTGATGAATTAGAAAAGTTGGTGTTAGGTTATGAAGAATAAGTTTTATATGATAGAGATTTTATGCAAAGATACTGATAATACTATATACAATGATAATTTTAGAATAGGCTATCGTACTTTTGAAAAGGCAAAAGAAGTGCTTGATGAATTAATTAATCAAGAGTTTGAAGATTTAAAATCAAATGGTGGAGATTATTATATTCAAAATTATGATGAAAGCAAAGAAGAAAGATACGAAAGAGAAATACATATTGAAACAGAAGATTATGAAGATATGCTAACAAGATATTCTATTGTTGTAGTTGAGGTGGAATAATAATGGAAATTGTATTTAAAAACTATGATTTAAGAAACGATTTAGATTTATTAAATAAAACACTTGCAAGAGCAAGTAAAGATAGATTTGAATTAAGACAAGACACTAGAAACAGATATTATTTGTATGATTATGACTTTAAAGAAGTTAGTAGAAGTAAAGATGAGATAAAAGATATTATTGAGTGTATGAACTTACAAGATTATACTACAAAGGAGAACTATTTAAGAATAGAAAATAAATTGAAAGAGGTGTTTTAAATGACTGATAAAGAGTTATTAGCAGAATTAAAGGTTTGTTATGAATATATTAACGATATTAAAGAAAATCACGAAAATAGATTTGATGAAACTGAAGAAAAAATGTTGTGGAATATAGAAAATCAATTAGATGAACTATATCAAAAAGTTTATAATAATGCTATTCAAAGTGAATATAAAGATGAATTAAAGGTAGACACAGACTTTGAAGATGAGGAACTTATTATTGGAAGTGATATTTATACAGATTATAATTTTGTTAAAAAAGGAACTTTTGATTTTAAAGAAGATATTTATGGAACTAGAGAATATGCTACTTGTGGAGATATTGATAAATATTGGTATTGTGAAGAATTAGGGCATAGATACAACGATTATGATTATAACATTATTGCAAAAGGCTTTATGGGTGCTTTAGATGAAATGGCACAAAAAGAAGATAATTTTGATTATTTTGATAAGGCTTGTGATTTATTAGACACTAGCAATTCAAATGTATTAGATTTTTTAGATGAATTTGGAAGTGATAATGATGAATAATTTAAAAGAATTAGTTGAAAAGATAATTCAATATACTAGAACTTGGTCTATTACAGAAACAGAGTGGTACTGGAATATTGAGTGTATTAGAAAAAGTGATGATAGAAGAAACGAACATATTACTTGGGAAGAATTTGAAAAAGTTATTAGAGAAGAAACTTTATATGATTTAGTTTACAGAAATGGTGCTTGTTTAAGGCAACAAATGGAAAATGATTATGAAGTATATGAAGAAGATGATGAGTTTTGGAAGAAATCTAGTGTTGAACTTGAATTAGCAGTTAGGGAAGTCATTGCAGATTTTAAAGTTAGCAGATTAGATAATAATTGTAAAACATATTTTATTTAAAAAATATGGCTTATAGTGTATACAATAAGAAAATTATGGTATAATGAATATAGTTAAGAAAGGAAATAAAGTTATGAATATTAAAATTGTTTTAGATGAAAAATTATTAGATGACAAAGATTATGACTTCTTCCATTATCAAGAAAGTTATAAACTTGCAGAGTGTGAATATGGAACATTTTATATTGCTAGTCGTGGAGATATGAGATGTGCTTATATTGACAAAGAAAATGATATTTATAGAGAAGATTATATTGATATTATTAGATATCATATAAAGAATAATGCAGATTATGAAAA
>JAFSVH010000073.1 GCA_017450215.1 Bacilli bacterium
ATATCACGTTGAACCTTTAATAGTTCTTTATAAGATTTAAGATAATCTTGAATATTTTTATTATGCTGCTTACTAATAAATAAAGAAGCATTATTTTCTGCTTGCTCATGTGCTAATTCTGATAAATCTTGTGCATTACGAAAAGCTTCATTTAATTGAGAAGCTTGGTCATCAGATAAATTATGAGAAAATAGGACAGAAGATTGGTCTTCAAATTGCCTTTCTACAAAATTTTGTTCAGATTCCTTATTAGCAATTTGAGTTTCAATATCAGCTTGTTCATTTTCACGAGCACCAGCAAGTTTTAGTTCTAATTCATAAATATCATTATCAAGTTTATACCATTGTTTTAGAAGCTTTATACTCTCTTCTAAAGAATTATTAATAATTTTTTGCTCTTCATCATAATTCTTATTTCGTTCTCTAATACGAACATCTAAGCCATTTTGTTCTACATCACTAGCAATAGTATCACTTAACCCATTATAAGCTTTTTGCTCTCTTTCGTCTAGCATTTGCTGAATTTCAGGAGTAAGCCCCATTTCTAATAGATTTTGCTTTAACCACTGATTATGTAAACTTCTTTGTAAAACTTGATTATTAACAACACTATATTCATCAGCTAAATTCTCTGCATTAACTCCTGTAGCTGTTTGACGTTTATTACTTAACTGCCCTAATTTAACTCTTAAAGTATATTCTTTTCTTAAAGATTCAATATATTCATCTAATGCTTTCTTCTGTTGATTATATTTTTCTTTTTCTGAATCATTAGTACTTTTCGGCGAAAAATCATAATCATCAGAATAACCAGTAAATGAACCAGTTTTTAATTGCCTATTAAATTTAGCATCAATATCTTCTTTAGAAGGAGGAGAAGCAGTTCCATCCATAACATTATGGGCTAATTCTACAGCATCCCACACTTCATCATCAGTAAGAGCTAAATTTTCAATAAACTTAACCATACCATCTTTAATACTAGCAATATAAAGTTTAGTATTCCTAAAGATTCCACTATCTTTTAATAATTCTTTAGTTTCATCATTTACATCAGGACTTTCCATAGCTGCTAATTCTGCTAATAACTGTAAAGTTAATTGTAATGTTTCATATCCCTTTACAGCACCAGTTTTATTATCTACCTGAACGCCAATTTTCTGTTCCTCTCCATTAATCATTTGAGAAATAACCCCAATTTGGTCAGGAGTAACACCTACAGTATAAGACTTATCACCTTTTTGCATAGTTAAACCTAATCTTTGTTCAGAGAATTTACTTAATGTCATTCCCATTTGTTTAGCCGCGCTATTATAAGCCTCAATATCATCATTTAAATGTAAATAATTTTCATCTAAACCTAAAGTAAGTAACTTCTTAAGCTGCTCTTGTCTAAACTCTTGATATTTATTATAAGCTTCTTGATTTACTCTTTGAAGTTCTTCTAATGAAGTTACTTCATTTTTTGCTAATAAATCAATTGCTTCATGGAAAGTATCTCCTTTAATTCCTTGAGCAATTGTATTAGTATAATACTTAAAATCCTTTTCTTCCATACCTACACTAGCAGGAGTTAATACATTATTATTAGCTACTGCTTCTCGCATGGCACTATTAATCACTGCCATATCACGTTTGTAAGCTGGACTAGCACGACCTAACAATATATCTCTTAATTGAGTAGAACTAATAATTTGTTCATCAAATGCTCCACTTTCACCTTGTTTATAATAAGTGTGAGTATTTTCATCAAATTTAATTGGCTCATATTTAAAACTAATTTTAGAACTAGCTTCCTCATTATTTTCTAATGAATCAGTATTTTCATCTACTGCATCTGTAACTTCTTCTATAGCCTTCTTTTCTTTGATTAAAACTTGTGCTAAAGCTATCGCCATATCAGCTTTAGAAGATTCTGCTTGAGCAGCTTCTAATACAACTTCTTCATGGTCAGAAATAATTTGATTATCTTCTTCTAAAATTTTAGCTTCTTCTTTTATATCTTCTTGAATATCTGAAACAATTGGAGTTTCTTCAATATTAGTTTTTATTGGGCGTATTGCATTAGCAGAATTAGAATCAGATAAGAAATCAAAGTACTTATCTCCTAAACTAGAAGCAACTATATTCTTAAAAGCATTTCCTGTTTTTGGCTTATTTCTATCTAATTCATTTATTACAGTTTCTTTTTGCTCTGCGGTTAATTGTGAAAAAGTATCAATAAATCTTGATAAAATTATTTCTTGAATTTCTTGATTACTCTTTTCATAAGTTCTTTCAAAATCGCCAATAAAACCAATTTGTCCCCCTACATTTAAAGCAGGGCCACTATATTCTTTGCCATTTTTAGAATAAGTTTTAGTAATCATTTGATATAATTCATCATTTGTATCAGAAATAATATTACCACTTAATTCAAACAATGGCTTATTTGCTTCTTGTTCGTTAATTTCTTGAAGTTTAGCGAACAATTCTTCCCTGCGATTGCTCCATGCTTCAAATTCAGCAGAAGCGCTACCAAAATCTTTTTTAATACTTTTAGTAATGTTACTTTTTTCTCCACTAGTAGTAGCATTTAAATATTGGTCGATATAAGGAGTTAGTCTATCAAATAATTCATTCTCTTCCTTTTTTTCTTTTTTCGCTTTTTTAATATTAGCTATTTTTTGAACAGAATCAATTAAAGCAACTGTTTCTTCTTCAACTTCAATATCACCAAATTCATCTGCATCAGCACCATCAATATCTTCTAACTGTTTCCTAAAACGTTTTAATAATTGATTTAACTTTTTTTTAGTATATAATCCATCTTTATTTGGCTTTAATGCTAAAATTTCTTTTAAAGGTATATCTAAATCTATTTCTTTACCCTCAAATAATTTATCAGATACCCCTTCTGGTGTGTTAATACCTTTTAATTCTGTTGAATAAACTTCTTTAAAAGACTTAATAGCTTCTCCTTCTAATTCTTCTTTACTCCATCCATCACTATCATCTGGGGTATTATTAATTAATTCAACAAGCTGCTCAATTTTATCAACTAAAACATCTCGTTTATCTTCTGATGTTACTTCCATTTGAGAAGCAGAAGATAAATTTTCTAATCTATCATTAAAATTATTTAACCATGTTAATAAAACATCAAAGTTACTATCAATATCAGAATTACTTTTATTTTCAATATATTCCCTTGTATTCTTAATATCTTCTAAGGATATTGCTTCACTATCTTTAATTTGGAAACCATTATTAGTCCTTACAATTGAATTAAAAGCAGTATTAGAAGTCGCACCAAGTTGTGCGATTGTTTCTTCATTTAAAGTACCTAAAACAGCATTAGCATATTGATATAAATAATTAATTCTTTCTTGAATCTGCTGACGTTCTTCCGTACTATAACTATTTTCATTTTCAACTAATCTAAAATGATTTTCTTCAATTCCTTGAATAAATTTATCAAGTAAATCTAAACGCCCTTCTTCTGTTCCTAATGACTCTTTTTTATCACTATCAATAGGGAAATAAGGTATTGCCCCACCTATATATTGTGGTAAACCATTCCAATCTTTAATACCAATTGGATAATTGGTTGGGCCATAAGATTCTCCTTGCTTGTTTAAAATAGAACGATATGCTCTACCTTCATATACTTTTTTACCAAATTGAAAAGGAAAAATTTCTTGCTTATACCTATTTTTTTGTGCTTCTGTAAATTCAGGCTGACCATTTTCATCTAAATCTAAAGACCCCATTATAGTAGAAATGGATTCCATTTGACTACGAACTCTATTAGCAATAGGTGAATTATAATCCCATTCTTTACTTTCAATCTTAACAGAATAAAAATTAAAAAGAAAATCTTGTATTTTTTGTAAAAAATCAGGAAGATTTTCTGCTAATGCAATTTGTTCCTCTTGAGGTAAATCTGAATTAAAATATTTACCTAATTCATTATTATTTAAAATACTATTAGAAAGTTCTTTTAATTGAGATAATATAACCTGAGAATTAGGACTTAAAGCACCATAATATTTTTCATTTTCTCCTAATTTACCAGTTAATACAAAACGCATTAAATTAGAAATACCTAATTCAACTACATCAAGACCTTCTGGTTTGTCGGGATGATATTCTTCACTTTCCTTTTTCTTTTGTTCTTCATACTTTTTTCTGGCATTTTCTTCAATTTGCTTGAATCTTTCTTTATAATCTTTAATACGAGTTTTATTATTAGAAGTATCTTTACTATTTTTTAATAAAGTATCTCCTAACCCATATCTTTCTAAATATCTATCAAAAAATTCTTCATCCTCATCATATATCCCAAGTTGAGGCTGAATATCTTTTTTATTTTCTTTAGCATTTTGAATTGCTCTTTCTAATTCTAATACTGCTTGAGATTTATTACTCATACCATCTCCACCAGTAGAAGAAGATAATACTTGCCTTTCTTGGGCTAAAATATTACCTTTTGCAGTACGAGTAATATTCCTTAAAGCTTTCTGAGCATCCCTAGTAGCATCTGACTGAATATCTCTTTTACTCCCTTTATCTAAACTAGTACCAGCATTAGAAAAGCTTCTTAGTAAACTCTCTAAAGTAGCTGCTTCTCCTGTAAAATTAACATATTCTTGATTAATTCTCTTCATAGCTTCTTCTGCTTGTTTAGTAGAAACCATGCCACTTTGAAGACTATCTAAAATACGAGACATTTCATCATCAACAGCCCTATCAGACCCTAATGCTTGCCAATCTTTACTATGAGCAATTGTAAACTCCTTAGTATTACTTAATTTTCTACCCCTACTCTGCAAAGATTGCACTACATTTTTAACGTTTTTTGTTGGAGAATTATCAAAAACATATGCTAATTCTTTACCACTAATTCCTTCTCCCCGTGTAATAATTTTACCATTAGATTTGCGAGAACCAGTTAAAAGTGGGGAACTAACGGTAGCATAGGTAATATCTTTTCCATTCTTATCAGTAAAAGTTTTAGAACCAATTTTTAAAGTATCAATACCAGAATAAACTTGAGAGATTGCATTCTTTAATATTTGTAAATTACTATTAAGTGTTTTAATTTCACTTTTTATTACATCTTTATTCGCAGTAAGATTATCCGCTAATTTTACTTCTAAACCAGAAATTCTTAAGGCAGTTTTTTCTATTGAAGCCTCAATAGCTGCCCCTGCATTAGAATATTCATTTAATGTCGAGCCTAGCATATTACTTACTGCCGCAGTTAGACATTGATTTAACTGCTCTAATTCTGCAAAAGCCTGAGTAGTATCTATTTTAACTGGTAAAACTGCTTCATTCTTTTCAGCCATAATGATTCCTCCATTTCTTTATTTTAGCTCTACGCCATATTTTTTACTTAATCCTTTTTTAATTGACTTTCTATATTCTTCATTAAAACAAGTTTGAGCATAGAGCTTGGCTTTTGCAAAAGCTTCTTCTTTATTTAAATAGCCCCCTTGCTGCAACATTTTATTATGAGGATTAAAATATTTCTCAGAATCATAATATCGTTCATTATTTACATCAAAAGTTAAATCCTCATATACATTAGAAAATTGTCCTCGTTCATATGATTCATATTCCCCTTTGTTCATAATATTTGCATACTCTGTTTCCTTTACTGCATTTTGATTAAATTCTCTAATGTTTTTAGCAAATTGCTCACCAAATACAAAATTGTTTGAATCATAATCAAAAGTAGGAAGCAAATTATTACCTGTTTTATAGTGAATACTATCTATTAATGATTTAATATCAAAATTAGCTCCATAAGTATTTAAGAAAAATTCTAACATTTTTTCAGAAATAATACTTTTGTATAGGGAAAATACTTCATCTTTTAGTTTCTTTTCTATGCCTTTGTTTTCTTTTTTTAATTTTTCTTTTAACTCTAATTCATTTGATGTATTAGTTTTTTCTTCTTGCTGTGTTTTAATCAAATCTTGAGCAACATCTAAAGATAAATTTATTATATCAGCCATAATAATTTGCCTCCTTTCTTGCTTATTTTCCAAATATTAAATTAAAAATTATTTACTATTCTTAGTAACATTTAAAGCCGATTTCTTTAAATCTTCTAATAATTTCTTTGTGGCAGGATTATCAAATTCCATTAATTCTTTAATATCTGCTACTAATTGTTTATTTTCTTCAAGTTGTGCCATAAGTTTAGCATTTTCATCTTTTACCTTATCTAATTGACCAACATCAACATGAGACATTGCTGTATCTAAATTAACAGCATTATAAAATGTAACCGTATCTCGTAACATGTCTTTAAATAAATCTATATCATGTTTGGCAAAAGATTCAATCCAAGCACCAAAAATGGGTTCTAATTTATCATAATTGTTATAAGTAATTGCATCCTTTGAAATATTAGTTAAACCTAAATACCCACCAAGATAAAGTACAAAAAATAAATTCTTATAAAGTTCGCATACATTAATTTCTTGAGTTTCTGCTACTCCATAACCTGTAGAATTAACAAGCCTCATAAGTAACCCCATTTTTTCCATCATTGGAATACTAGTACGAACATTTAAAGTTTTCCCCCATTCATCTAACTCTTCATTAGTAATTTCTCCATTAAGTAATAAATCAACTTTATCTAAAAGAGTTTGAACAGTTAAACCCTCATTTAATTCATATTTGTCTGCCATAATTCTTATTTACTCCTTTTATATACCTTTTTGCAACTTTATTGCACTATTTTTATATTCTTCTAAAATGAACCACAATATATGGTATATTGTATCATTAGATAACCACTATATTTTGTATTTATAATTAAATAAAATTCATCTTTTATTAACCATAACGATAGCGTATCTTACCGCATTTTTTACATTTATACTCATATTGTGGAGGATTACTGGTTAATACCATCATATTATTTCTTTGCATAATACCATCACACCCATCTTCGGGACATTCAAACACGGTATCACTCCATGCTTCAAAAACATCATTCCATCCTTCTAAAACGTTTCTACCATCATTCCATTTCATTGCTTAATTCTCCTTATTCACCATCAAATAATTTAGTAGTATTAATCAAAATTTGTTTTAATTGACCATTAATTTTAAAACGTTCTGCATTTACTTCTATGCTTTTTAATAAATTACCATCATGCATACGTTCAGTTGATGCTTTCCAATCACAAAACATTTCACAAAGGTCAATAAGATTCATATCATTAATTCCTTTATTATAATGCTCTGGATGATGTAAATTTTTTGCGTAGTGATGTTCTAATGCTGGTTTTAAACTTTCTAAACTTTCTTCGTATTCTGGTGTGCCATAAGTTAAATCTTTTAACTTATCTGTATATTCTGCAAATAATTCAACCTCTGGACTTTCAAGTTTACTCTTATCATGGTCAATCCCACGTTGAGTAAGCCTATCTGTAAATATTTTAATATATTTACGAAC
>JAFSVH010000074.1 GCA_017450215.1 Bacilli bacterium
ACATGTCTCCACATCATAATAATAACCCTTATATCTATAAGGATTAATATTTCCAATAAAAGAATCGTTGCTATTTACAACTAAACTATCATTTGAATCATAACTATATACAGTAACATTACCATATCCATCATATTCATACCTAGCTACTTCAATAGATTAGACATCATTTCTTTCTTCATTATAGCAAAAACAAAACAGCATATCAAGATAACTTGAAAGTAAATACAAAATTATTGTTAATAATAAAATTATTGTTAATAATATGATTAAAAAAGGAAGTGATTAAACTCACTTCCATATTTTTATTCTATTACATAACACATTCCTCTAAAGAAATTAGAGAAATAATCAAGTTCAAATTCATAATATACGAACAATCCTTCACCGAATCTTTCATTGATGTTTGGATCATTACATAATACATATGCTTTGCCATCTTTTATTTTATATCCAATAGCAACCATTAAATGACCACCAGTTTTATAAACACCTGTATCACCTCTAATAGATATACCAACAGGACCAACATTATCTAATAGATAAATAAATTCTTTAAAGTTCTCAACTCTAAAAGTATAACCATTAAAACCATATGCACCCATTACAACTGTATTGTAAGTCCAGTTTCCATATGTTGGTGAATTATGACCACGATCTGCAACTAATGATGCAACATATCGATGTTCAAATTCACAATCAAATTTAGAAAAGTCAACACCCTTATATTTAAGTAACATTGCTGTAGTTGTTGCTGAACACATTTCACCACCAATGACAGGAACCATGTTTTGATTTAATTTAGGTACATCATATTTCTTTTCAATATCTTTTTTAAATAATTCTTCATCTACTGTCTTATCATATTTTTGTGATTCATAAGTGATTACAATTAAGAATAATTTTGTATATTTAGTCATCTTAACTCTAAATTTAAAAGCATCTGCTTTTAAATCATCCTTAGTTAAGATTTCATCACAATCCATATATACATCTTTATCATCTTGATTATAATATAGATTATCTCCGTATAATCTCCATTTACCATATGTAAAATATTTAGAGAATTCACCATTAACACAAACACTTATTTCTAATTCAATAAATGAAGAACCATTTGTATCGTTTGTTAAAGCGCACCAAGCACCAACCATTTCATAAAATTTATTAACTTCATAAATATTTGATTCTAATATTCCTTCTTTAGAAATATCATCAAGTACAATATAATCTCCATCTCTTTTAAGATTAGAAAGTTTCATCTTCTCTAAGTCATCAATTCTAAATATTTTATTTGAGTTATTAATTAGATTGTTTTTCATTATTACTCCTATTCATCTAAAAGTGCTTTATAATAATCACTTTTAATATATTCACTTAATTCTGGATCTTGGTTAATTTCATTAAACAAATCTGGTGCTTTATATTTTAAAACTTTAAAGCATTCATTAGCATTTTTCATATCATCTTCTAAAGCATATAAACATCCTAAATCATACCAAGCAATATAATTCTCTTCATTAATTTTTAATTCTTTTAAAAATACTTCTTTTGCTTTATCCATTTTATTACTATACATATAAAGAAGTCCAAGTGTAACTAAAGTAGCTGGATTTGGTTCTTTATGTTTTAATTCTTCAAGATAATATTTTAAAGCAGCATCCATATTATTTAATACTTCATAACATGTACCAATTTGAAAATCACAATCTGTCTCTTTAAGTTCATCTTTCTCATTTACTTTAAGAAAACAATCTAGTGCTTCTTCAAATCTTTCACTTCTAAATAATATACTTCCTATTTCGTATGTAGCAATTAAAAGTTCATTATTTAATTCTTGAGCCTTTTTTAAATATTCATATGCTTTTTTCACATTCTCATCTTCTAGATTAGATTCTTGATTATCATATAAAGTACCAAGCTTTAAATAACAAACAGCGTCCAAAGAGAAGTCTTCACATTCGATTGCTTTTTCATATTCTTCAATTGCAATTTCAGAGTTTGTTAAATCAAAATTAATATCACCAAGCAAAGCATGAGCCCAACCCTGAACAAAACCAGGTGGATTAGATGCTAATATTTGATTTATCACTTCAACAGCATTTGAGTATTCTTCTAATTGACATAATATACAAGCATATCGCATATAATCAATTGCAAGAAAACCATAAGCAAAAGCTTGTTCAAATGTTTCTTTCGCTTCTTCATATTTCTTTTCCAAAAAATATTTATGTGCTTTTTTTACTAATTTTTTATATTTAATCGTTTTTATTGTTTGATTAATCTTTTGTGCTATTCCCATTTTTAGTCCTCATCTATATTATACTAATTATACTAAACTAGAATATAGATTATTTAAGAAGTGTATACCTACACTTACTCCCATATTCTCATTACATAATGCATATGGA
Source organism: Bacilli bacterium (assembly GCA_017450215.1). Lineage (GTDB taxonomy): Bacteria > Bacillota_I > Bacilli_A > ML615J-28 > CAG-698 > RGIG3506. The sequence goes on from JAFSVH010000074.1 coordinate 2,412, forward strand.
AGAGTGATTAACATTGATAAAGTAAAATAATGAAATAAATGAACATAAGCAGCTAAGGTGCCGAAATCTTCACTTGTACAATGAATAATTGCAAAGATGAAAGCAACAACAATAATAGCTAACCATTTTGGGAATTTTAAATATTTACAAGATTTAAAAGCAAATTTTCTAAATACTATCTCTTCAAATATTGGAGTAAAAACAATAATCGATATCATAAAAGGATAATAACTATTACCTGCAAGTATTTCATTAATACTTGACTCATTAACTGAATCAGAATTTATTTCTGTAATTTTGTAAATGAAATCAAATAAATAATCAGATGCATATATTAGTCCAAAGGAAACAATGATTACAATTATGTATTTCCAAGCATGTTTTTTAAAATCTTTCATATCTCGTTTATAAACTAAACGAGCAAAAATGAAAGATAAACCAACAAGTAAAATTTTTGAAGCAAGAGCTGTATAACCATAATAATTATATATATTATTAGTTATATTATATATATCACTCTCTTGACTTGCTTTAACACTTAAAGGTATTAAATAAAACAAATCACCTAGTAATACTAATGCAAGACCTACTATAAACATAATTATGAAATATAATCTATTGTTCATATTTAATAAATATGGAGCTTCATATAAATCATAATTTTTAACTCTTTCATCTACTACATCTTCCCTTATAATTGCTTCTTCTTCTACTTCTTCAACAGAATCAAAATCACTAAATGTTATTTTTTCTTTATATTTGATTGCTGCTTTATCTAAAAAGCCATCATTATTTTTTGAATAAACAATAAACATATCTGAATAATTCAAATAATAATTTAATATCTTATCAATACTTACAAGACTACTATCATATATTATTCTTATACACTTTGATGTAATTCCATTATGAACATTGATAATAGTTTTATCAACTTGTTCTACACCATTAATACTTAAAAATAATTTAAATAAATTATCTTGATTTTCCGTAGCTAAGAAAATAAACCTATTCATTTATCACCAAACAAAGGAACAATTATCTCTTCATTGTTTTGATTTCATCACTAATCATCTTAATGAATTCATCAATTGAATATGATATTTGTTCTTTTTGACCATACTTACGAACATTTAATGTTCTATTATTTACTTCATTATCACCTAAAACTAATTGATATGGAATCTTCTTAGTTTGAGCTTCTCTCATTCTATATCCTAACTTTTCATCACGATCATCAATTTCAACTCTAATGTCTAATTCATTTAACATCTTTGCAATTTCTTTTGAGTATTCTAAATGATAAGCTGCATTAACTGGTAAAATCTTAACTTGAACAGGAGCAAGCCATGTTGGGAATGCACCAGCAAAGTTTTCAGTTATAATACCAATAAATCTTTCAAGTGAACCAAAGCATGCTCTATGAATCATAACAGGACAAACCTTAGCACCATTTGAATCAATATAAGTACAATTAAATCTACCAGGAAGTTGCATATCAAGTTGAATTGTTCCGCATTGCCAAATACGATTCATTGAATCTCTCAATTTGAAGTCTAGCTTTGGTCCATAGAAAGCACCATCACCAGGATTGATTTTAAACTTATGACCAGTAGCAAGGCATGCTTCTGTTAATGCTTTTTCAGCTGCATCCCAAACTTCAACTTCACCAATGAAATTATCAAATGGACGAGTAGATAATTCAATATGGTAATCCAAACCAAATAATGAATAAATCTCATCATATACTTTTAAGATTCTTGCAATTTCATCTGGGATTTGATCTGTTCTAAGTAAAATATGAGCATCATCTTGTGTGAATGTTCTAACTCTAAATAAACCATTTAAAGCTCCACTTGCTTCATGTCTATGAACATGACCAAGTTCAGCATATCGAAGTGGTAAATCTTTATATGAATGTAAGCTATTATTATAAACTTGAATTGCACCAGGGCAGTTCATAGGTTTAATAGCAAATTCAGTATCATCAACCATTGTGATATACATATCATCTTTATAGTGATCCCAGTGTCCTGATGTTACCCATAATTCTTTTGATAACATAATAGGTGTTTCAATTACAATATAACCATTATTTCTATGAAGCTTTAACCAATAATCTTCTAATACTCTTCTTAAAGTATAACCATTAGGTAGCCAGAATGGTAAACCTGGACCATATTCACTCATCATGAATAATTCTAATTCTTTACCTAATTTTCTATGATCTCTTTTTTGTCTTTCTTCTAAAATATGAAGATGTTCTTGAAGCTTATCTTCATCAAAGAAACAAACACCATAAATTCTTTGTAATTGTTCATTCTTACTATCACCACGCCAATAAGCACCACTTACAGCAAGTAATTTACAATTCTTTAAATATTTAGTACTAGCTACATGAGGTCCACGACAAAGGTCTGTATAATCACCATCAGAATAAGCAGTAATTACTACACCATCTTCTAATTCATTAATGATTTCTTGTTTATATTTATCATCCTTGAATAACTTTAATGCTTCTTCTTTAGATAATTCAACACGCTTGAAAGGTAAATCACTTGAAGCAATCTTCTTCATTTCTTTTTCAATCTTATCTAAATCTGCTTCTGTGAATTTAACTCCTTCACCAGGATTAATATCATAATAAAAACCTTCTTCAATTGCAGGACCAACTCCAAATTGAGCTTTTGGATATAACTTCTTAACAGCAGTTGCTAGTAAATGTGCACATGAATGATTTAACACATCAAATGCATCTTCTTTAAATTTTAATTCTAACTTTGCATCATCATTGATTGGTCTTGTGATATCATATTTCTCATCACTTACAATTGCATATATACTCTTTTTTGCAAGTGATGGTGAAATTGAAGAAGCAATTTCATAAGCACTCATACCATTCTTAAATTCTTTTTCACTTCCATCTAAAAATTTAATAATCATCTTTCTTTCTCCTTAATAAAAATATTTAACAATTTTTAAAAATATTTATTTTCAATTTCTTAATACTTTCTGTTTTCTCTCTTTTCATAGCTCTCGCTATATACCGTCTCAACTATTTTTCCATCAATAACCTTCTTAATAAAAGCAAAGCCTTCATCTAAGCTAGGTTCTTCTTTGTTTTTATAATAAGATTCTAATACATCAAGAGGAAGATACAATTCACATTCGTTTTTATTTCTCTTGTCAACTCTCTTTAGGCAAACATCTAAATCTTCGTTCATATAATATACCCCCACCTCTGGGGTTAGACCTAGTTCATTTACCTCTTTAAAGAAACGAGCTCTAACTTTTTTAGTTATATTAGTGGCATCAAATACTACATCTCTATTTTGTTTACATGCTACATAAACTTGTTTATAGACAGTCAACCAAACAAAACGCTCTTGAATTCCAGGATTATTCATCCTCACAAAATCTGTTGATATGATTTGAATACCATATTCCTTTGCAAGATGTGCTGCATATGTGCTCTTACCACTACCTTGAACTCCTACCATCATTAAAATCATAATTTCCTCCAAATATAAAAAAATCCTTAGATAATCAAATAGAATAAAATCTACAAGACAATAATCTAAGGACGAATAATCGCGGTACCACCTTAGTTCAAGCCTAAGCTTGCCCTCTATTTCTTTTATCGCAAGAACTACGGATTGTTTTCAATCAGCTCCAAAGAGAGTAATTATTAATCTATCTTAGTACATTTACACCAACAGTACCTCTCTTAAAAGCATCAATTAATAATCATATTCTTTATCACAGCGTATTTTGATTTTACTACTTCATTAACTTTTTGTCAATAATAGTATTATTAATGCTAATCACAGCAATAATTAAAAGATAAAAATACAATTTTTACTATAAATAATTAACTGAATTTTTCCTATAATGATTAGTATTAATCAAATTTAAAATGCAATATGTTTCATCTCATCATAAGGAACAGGTAGCTCATCTTCATCTAAAACCATATAATTATGAACATATACAACTACTCCGTTTTCACAAACGTGACCCACCTTTAGATTATTCACTAAAGCTATGAAAGTATATGCTCTAGTCCTAGATGTTTCACCATTAATCTCATCATCACTAATATCAGTATAAGTACATTGAGCACATAAATATTTAATTTTCTTTCCTCTTCCTTTGTTTTTCTTAACATAAAAATTGATGTAATCTCTGATTTCATCGCTATCTAAATAAGTAGAAAAGTCAGTAAATGAAATATAGAAATCACTAATTTTTTCTTTTTCATCAATCTCTTCATGACTAGATGACTCAATATTTATAGTCATTTCATTCCGATATGAATCACTTTCTGGAATAAAATATAGTCTCGATGAGTCAACTGAAAACTTATAATAATCCAAATCTTTATTCAAAATATAATCATTTGTCTTAAATGATAATGTCACTTCATTAGTTATATCAGCATTATTACCAAGTAAATCAATCAATAAAGTTGGCTTTAAAGCTACAAGCTTAATTGTAACATTATCTCCACTCACATTAATCTTATCAATACGGAAAGAACGTAATCTATTAAACATCCTATCAAGAAGTATATTCTTTGGCATATCAAATAAATCATCTTTTCTTTCTTTATAAAGCTTTTGAAGCTTATATTCAATTCTTTCTTTAAACACTTCATCAAGATAATTGTAATTATATTTTAAATAATTCAAAATAGAACAATATGCAATCAAATAATATTCATATAATTCATATGTTTTTACATCATCTAACTCACTTCTAAATTCAGCTAAATAGAATGAAGCAAAAGCTAAACAACGATAATTCTTATCATTATCTACAGTCTTTAATATGACTTGATATAAATCCTTTAATTTATTAATTGCAAATTTTTGATTAATGAATCCACCATAACCATGATAAATACAATCAATTATTCTTATAATACTATATAAATCATTATTTAATGCACCCATTAAATAAATATTATAAGCTCTCAAATAATCCTTTTTTCTTCTTTCATTTCTACCGTAGAAATAAAGATCACCATATAAACCACACCATTCATATTTACCTAAATTATTAACAAGACGATTTAAAAATTCCTCACAAATCAAATAATTGTTAACAGCTAATTTATTTGATCCATAATAAGTATAAATAGATGTTTCCAATCCAACTATATTTCTTTTATCTCTTAATTCATATAAATAGTTTTCATATGTCTGTTGAATTTCCATTATCTTTTTCTTATCTAATATATTCAATTGAGTACGATAAAATTTTAAATAATTTTCTTTAAAGAAGTCACTAGTATGTCTTCTATAAAGTGGTAATTCCTTTTCTTGTTCAAACCTTTGTAAATCATTAAAACAATCATCGATAACATTTATTAATACTTCTTTATTAAAAACATCTACTAAATTGTTATATATATATTTTTGGGTAAAATCAATATATAGATTTTCATATTGATAATCAGTTAATGAATAATATTCATAAAGCAAATTATATTTATTCATAAAGAAAGCATCAGCCCAATGCTTAATTCTTTCTTCATCATATTGCGTATTACTATGAAGCACATCTCTTACTCGAAGTAAAACATTAAATAATAATTGATAGTCAATTTCTATTTGACAATGATCTAATATTAAGTTTTTATCATGATAATCAAATAAATTATCAAGCATTAAAATATTATATGCATCATCTTTATTGATTATCAAATTGTCTCGTAATGCTAATTCAATATCTCTTTTGAAAGCATTTCTTAAATCATCAAAAGATGTAAATTTATCAATACCCATCCAAGAATAATTTTTTACAATCTCAATAGTTTCACTTACAGTGAATTTATCAATCAAATAATAATAACCTTCAGTTGTGAATCTACAACCATAAGGTCCACTACTTTTTAATATTTCTATTATCTTTTCTATAGTATCGATATCATCTTTATAATATTTAGTCCCATCAGGGTAAGGAGATGCCGAAATTAAAAGACAGGCATTCTCTAAAATTTCATCATCAAATATCATCTTACATCCATCCTAGTATTTACATTTTAATTACGATAATTTTTATCCTCTAATAACATTTCTTTTGCTAATTTTCTAATTCTCTCCATTATTCTTCCAGCAGGGATTGGATTTGTATCTAACTTCTTATTTTCCATAGCAAAGTGTTCTTCCAACTCTTTCAAACTATAATTAGATGTAAAGAAAGTAATTTTACCTTCATTCATTCTACTATCTAATATAGGAAACAAAATTTCATCACGTGAGAATGATGTATTAATTTCACCACCAATATCATCTAATACTAAAACATCAACTCTCTTCATCTTTACAATCAAATCATCCATGTATGTAGGTTTATCTAAATTTGCTTTAATGTTTCTTATTAATTCAGGCACTAAAACAAAGATAACTTTCCTTCCTCTACTTGCTAAATCATTAACCAATTTAAAAGTAAGGAAAGATTTACCAGTTCCATATCTACCATATAAATATGTACCCTTATTACTCTTACCATCCATGATGTTCTTTTGTTCAAGGAAAAAAGCACCTCTTGCATTTAAGTTACTTTTATCTGTCTTTCCAACAAAAGCATTTGTTGGATAATACAAAACATCAATCAAATCAAAATTATTTATTTCAACATATTCACAAGGTTTAATTCTTTGAACAATTTTACCATCAATCAACATCAAATATGATTGATATCCGGCCTCCTCACTACTACATTTCTTTTTACCTAAACAATTCTTACATTTCTCATTTTCAATTGCTTGACTATATAATAATGCAAGATTTTGATTAATTTGTTCATCAGTCAATTCTTGAATAAAACTATTTAATTTTTCGTCTAATTTTATTTTATCAATAATCACTTGATTATATTTTTGATATTTATCATTAATCTTATTCATCTTCATCTCCAAATAATGCTTTTACTGCATCAAGCATTTCTTGTGTCACTTCAGTATTTTGAGCTTGTCCTTCAGACTTATCTACTTCTTCACGATATTTATCATACCATTCAGGAATAATAGCAGCATGCTTTGGTTTAGACATTTCAGTCTTTCTTCTTTCGCTTTCCTTTAATGTATATTTAATTGCATCATATGCATTCTTAACACCTGCTCTAGCCCAAGTATTAGCAATCTTTTCAAAATAACTAATTTGAGGAAGAGTTCCACCTTTCTCTTTATTAGTTAACATAATCATCCAGTTGATTGCTCCTACTGTTAAATTAGATTTTGCTAATAATTGAGTGAACATATCAATTTCAGAAGTACTTGGTTGCATATTACTTAATCTTTGTAAATTATCAGCAAAGCTCATTGCTTCAAGAGAAGTTGCTAAAACAACTTCCTTATCATCACTAGCACTAGTCATAAATTGATCATTCTCTTTCGCAACTAAGATAGGATTATCATGTTTATAACTTTCTCTAAATATTCTCTTAGCATTTTTTGCTAGTGCTGGATATTGTAAGCTCTTATCAATATCTAAAGCACTAAATACACAATCTTTCATTTGCTCTTCATTAAGTTTAAATGTGAAAGCTATACGTTTAATGTTATTTTTAAATTCATCACTTTCCACAATCCCTTTATCAACAAAACTAGAATCAATCAATAATTCAAATAAAGCATAATTAAAATTACTATTAGCAATTAAAATTTCATCTTTATCTTTCACATATAAATCGTTCCATACTTCTTCTTCGCTACTTTCAATTTGGATATCAAAAATATCTTCAAATTTCTTTGTTACTTCCTTATATCCCACTTTCACATTATTTTCATTATTAGCTCTATCAATCAATTTTTTTACTTCATCTTCACCAATTTCAGAAACAAGTAAATTCCTTAAACATTCTTCTTTTAAAAATTCTTTTAAATGTAATGGCTTATTAATAACAAATACATATTCATCATCTTTATTATATTCTCTTAACAAGCCAATTCCTTCTAATTTATAAATAGCATTGTTAAAGTCTTTTAAAGATTTTAAGCCTAAAATATCAATTGCTTTTTTAAAGCTATAAGATTTATCGATATCAAAAGTAGACAAACTAATATAAACTGAATAACTATCAATTCCAAGTAGTGGTAAATATAAATATGTTAAAGCGAAAATATCAGAATATTCTATTTCTCTTTTATATATTACATAATCTTCACTATTACTTTTATATCCCTTTATTTTAAATGTATCAAACAAACTCTTAGCCATCTTATGCCCCTACCTTTTTAAGTTCTAATCTTTTATCAAGCATACTATATAATCTTTCAATCACTTTAACTCCCTTAGCAGTTGGAAGAATATTGAATGTAAGAACATTGATATCACAAGCAATCTCAGTAAATGATGTAGCAGTTAAAACAACTGTACCTTGATAATCTTTATTATCAAAAGATATCTCATGTCTATCTGTATCAACCGCTCTAATAATACAACCATCTTGTTTCAATACATCACAAACACCTTCAGTTACTTGTTCAACCCTGCCATGATAATAATGAGTTCTTAACCCATCAATTTCATGTCTATCTTTTGTATAGAAATTCTTATTAAAATAATCCTTTAATCTCATATGATTTCTCCTAATATTCTATCAAGTTGTTTAAAGCTATCTTCAATATTACCATTATTATCAATAATAAAATGATTTAACTTTAATGCTATTTTTCTCTTTTCACTTGAAGTTATCTGATTATTTATTCTATCTATTGCTTCTTCTTTTGTAATATTATTTCTTTCCATTAATCTTTCAATTTGTTTATCTTCATTAACATAGACAAAGATAACCTTATCAAATCTTGAAGACATTTCTAATTCATATAATAATGGCACCTCGATGAATAAATTATGTTTTTCATCTTTTGCCACTTTTATATATTCATTCATCTTTTCTAAAATTAGAGGATGTAAAATCTTATTTAAAATATCAAGCTTTGCTTTATCTTTAAAAACAATCTCACTCACTCTTTTTCTACTTACTATTTCACCTATTGTTATATCACTAATCTCCATCTTTTCAACAATCTTTCTATTAACATCTTTATCACAAAATATCTCATGACTGATATCATCAAGTGAAATAACATTAAGTCCTTTATTTTTTAAATATAATAATATTTTAGTTTTACCACTAGCAATAGAACCTGTAATACCTATAATCATAATCTTCCTCTTTATTATATAGATTATAACTTAAAATCCTAAAAAATAAAATAGTAATAATATAAAAAGTGATTATATCTATAATTCTACTATCAGTAGAGCGATGAAAATAAGAATAGAATTGTTTTCCATTTTAAGAGAGAGTGCTTTAATTTTAGTAGGTTTACTCCTTATCTATTACAAATTATAATAAATTTGTAATAAATCTTTATTTAGGAGGAATACAATGCAAGAATTAATTCAAGAAAAGAAAGAATCAATCATAACAGTATTTGGTGACTCAGTTTCAAAAGGTGTATATCTAGATGAAAAATTAACAATCAAAAAATTAGACAATCCTTTAGTAAAATTGTTAAAGGAAGAATGTAATGTTAATATAACAAACAACAGTGTATTTGGTCAAACCTTAGCAAGACTTTATAATAAAGGGGAAATTGATAATTACATAAATAATCTAGATAAAACAAAAAATAATATTTGTGTTATTTGCTTAGGTGGTAATGATGCTGATTTTGATTGGGACAAAGTAGCAAGATCACCATATGAAGCACATGGCCCAAAAACCGATGTTTTAACATTTGAATCAATATTAAGAAACTCCATAAAAAAATTAAAAAGAAATAAAGTAAAAGTTGCTTTATTTACTTTATTCCCAATTCATAGTGAATTATATTTCAATAATGTAATTTCAAAAAAATATTATGGAAATAACATTTTAGAATTCTTACATAACGATTTAACAAATCTAAATAGACATCAAGAAATCTTTAATAACACAATATTAAAGATAGCATATGAAACAAATTCAATTCTTTTAGATATCAGAAATATCTTTTTAGATAGTGTTAATTACATTGATTATTGCTCTAAAGATGGAGTTCATCCTAATCAAAAAGCACAATATAAGATTTTAGATTATCTTTATAATTTAACAAATTCATATAATCATTCATTTAAACTTAAATATGCGTAAAAATCTTTTTAAATTATTTTTAAAAATATTCAACAAGCATAATCAAACAATCTTCCATCTATAGTATTATTAAAGCAAAAGCTAGTAAGACATAATATCTCACTAGCTTTCTCTTCACTTTATTTACAAACCATTACCAATTAAAATTATATCCTGCATTAATAATAGTTATTGTCTGGCCAGTTAATTTATAGAAGCCATAATCATTTTGAACATCAAGAATAAAGTTTTTATATAATTTAGCACTATCATATTCTATTCTAAATATTTCAGCATTTACTTCACCTTTCTTAGAACTTACAAAATTAAATGCTATTTTATCTTCTCCAACTTTGTATTCAACATTATCCTTCATACTATCATTAATAACTATTTCAATATTTTTAACTGCTTCACTATCATAATTAAGTTTAAATTCAAAACCATAATAATCAATAGTTCCGTCTCCACCTACATAGAATGATGTATATTGTTTTCCGTCAATATAATGGCTTTTAGTCACAAAATAGAAAGAACTTGATGGTGATGATTTATCTTCTTCATTTTCGGAAATAATAATCTTTGAAGTAAACACCTCACCCTTATATGTTAATTTACAACTATGAACACCTGTTTCAAACAATTTTTCAAAATCCGTATCATCAATTTGCACTTCACTTGAAGTCACATCAATAGTTGAACCATCCTGATAAACAATAGTGAATTTTGCATTATCATAATCAAAATCGCCAATAGCTGTTTCACTATCATCGTTGACTTTAATGCCTATTACTTTTTTATCATCACTACTTCCACCATCACATCCAACTAAAGCAAAGATGAACACAAAGATAAATAAAACTAATAATAAATGTTTTCTCATCTTAGTTTTCCTCCTTTGGATAATAAATTGCATATACTTCAGTATCACCTGTTACATTATGATAATCATTTATGTATGTTAAAACATCATAATTATATGATTGTAAATATGTTGGTTTAGCATCACTACCACTTCTTACATCAAGTGTTTCTTTGATTTCGTTATTAGCTCCATAGAATTGAACTTTATAATATACATTGCAATATGATGGAATCATACCAGCGATAGCAAGCTTAATGTAAGTTGCATCCATAACATTAACTTTATTATCTTTATTAACATCTAGAAATGTTATTACATCTTCTGTTACTTCAAGATTACCAACTAAGTATTTTTGAATTTCCTTTACATCACTATCATCAACCTTACCATCTTGGTTGATATCACCAAATGTACCATATACTACTTGTAATGTTTCTAATACTTTACCATTAGCATCAACTGCTTCTAATTTAAATACTTCACCATATTTTGGTGATCCAATTGTATAAGGATTAGCCATTGCTTGACCAATTAGAATACCATTACGATATACATTATATTTACTAATTATCTTAGCTGTATCATTTACATCCCATTCAAGACTCTTACCAACAGCTCTTAAATTTTTAATTAAATTACAATTTTGAACAGTCTTACAACTATAATTATAAGTCTTAACACTTCCATCTTTGAATTTCACATTAATAGATAAATTATAATCCTTATTATTATCAAGATTAAGTTTTATGAATCTGCTAGATGCACCCTTATAATTACAAGCAGCAATTTGATTTTGTCCATCATATACTTCATATGATGAAGCAAAGCCAGTTAATTCATTTGGTAATGTAAGAACTTTAGTTCCATTCTCATCTTGATATAACTTAATATTTTTACCAATTTCTTCTTTTGCTTCTTCATCTAATGCTGGTGTTTCTCTCTTTGCTTTCACAAGTGCACTATCTCTTAAAGTTCCATTTCTATCAAGTAATTCAATCAAGATACCTTCATCATTAAATGATAAAGCAATACCAGATACAGTTTGTCCACCTTCAGTGAAATAATAATCTAATACTTCTTTTTGGAATTTACTAGCACCACTTAATTCATCTGGATTACCAGTTACATAAGTACCTTGACCTCTTTCATTATCACTTGATGATGTTTGAAGATAAACAGTACCTTGTCCGTTTTCAACAACTTTTCCACCATATAAATTCTTACTTCTTGCATAAATGTGATGATTAGCAGCTATTGCTAAATCGACACCATTCTTATCAAAGAAATCTTGCCATCTTTCAAGATGAACACTAGATCCACTTAAAACATTGAACCATTGATAATGCTCTAAGAAAATAATATATTTACTAGGATTATTATCAATAGCTTCTTGAGCCCAAGCTTGAACTTCAGGAACTTTTGCAGCACCCATATATTCATTATCTAAGATAAAGAATAATGCATCACTATATTTAAAATAATAACATACTCCTTCTTCACCAGGATAACCATTCATTGGAACAGCATGAGTTGAGGCAAAGAATTGATTAGTATTTTTTGAATTTGTCTTATCCATATTATCATGGTTACCATTAACACCAGCCCACATATAATCATGGAAATTAGCTTCTTCATACATTACTTGCCAGAAATTATAAGAACCACCCCAGGCAACAACATCACCAACATCCATAATGAAGTCAACTCCACCTTTATATGCTTCAACTGTATCAATCATAGCCATACCATATTTAAGTCTATTAGGTAATTTAATATATGAGTGATAATCTGCAATTACACACACTTTAAACTCACTAGCTCCACCAGTCTTAAAATAATGAACAGCACTCATTACATCTTGACCTACTTTATACATATATTCAGTATCACTATCTAAATCAACCAAATTAACAACGCACTTCAAAAATTCTTTATCTTGAGTATAAGATGTACCACTTGCATCAATAGTTCCAATTCCTACAAAAGTACTAATCTTTTGCAAATTAGGATAAACCTTTTTTGCATCAGTCCATGCAGTATCACTCTTTTTAGTATATAACAAATATGTTCCAGTTTTATCTAAATCAGTATGCCACATAATATTCATTTCTGTATCACTATTTTGTCCAGGATTTGTAAGAATTGAATAAGCATCACTTGATACAGCATTAACCTTAAAACTTGCTACTAAAACAAAAGTAAGTGCACATAAAAATGCAAAAACCAACACAATAAATCTTTTAGTTAATAATAAACTTCTTTTTTTAATCATTGTATTCCTTCCTTTTTATTATTTTTCTGACAAACAGGGCAGAAGTATGTTCCTCTTCCACCAACTCTAATTTTCACAACGTCATGATTACATGGACACTTTTCCTTAGTATGAACATTAAGTTCATTTTGAAATCTTCCACTAATTTCATGACTACTTTGAAATGACCTAATTGTCGTTCCACCCAAATTAATCGCTTTGTTTAATACTTTAATTGATGAATCAATTATAAGCTTTAATTCCTCATCATTCAAAAGATTTGCTTTTATTTCGGGATGAAGTTTAGATAAATATAAAACTTCATCAACATAAATATTACCAAGACCAGCAATAATGCTTTGATCTAATAATGCTTGCTTAATTGATGATTTCTTTAAATCTTTAAATTTATCTTTTAAGTATTGAACATTCATCTTATCATCAAAAGGTTCAAGTCCCACTTTATTAAGTGGATATAAATCTTTTAAATCATCTATGCTTCTATATTTTATTTTATCATATAAATATATTGTACCAAATTTTCTAACATCGTTATATCGCAAATTAGATCCATCATAGAAATTAAATATAATATGATCATGTTTTGATATCTCTTCATCATGCATCAAAAAATATTTACCTTCCATCCTAAGATGTGCAACAAAATAATATTTTGTAAGCTCAAAGATTAAATGCTTACCAATTCTATGAATATTAATAAATTCTTCATCAACTAACAAATTCTTAAATTCATCAATAGTTACATTTTTTATAATCTTACCATAATATACATCTATCGATTTAATCTTTTTACCGATGATATCATGTCTAAGCGCATTCTTGACTGTTTCAACTTCTGGTAATTCTGGCATCTTATGCCTCCATCCAGTTATCACCAATAGAACTTGATGCAATTAATTTCACTTTTAAAGTAACTACATTTTCCATTATTTCTTTTACTTCTTTTATAATAATATCAATTTCATCATTAACACAATCAAATACTAATTCATCATGAACTTGAGCAATCAACTTACTCTTAAATCTTCTTTCTTCAAACAATTTACCAACTTCTACCATAGCAAATTTAATGATGTCAGCAGCTGTACCTTGAATAGGGGAATTAACTGCTGTTCTTTCACCAAATTGATATGTCATCTTGTTCATGCTCTTAAGTTCTGGAATATATCTCTTACGTCCAAAATAAGTTTTAGTATAACCATTAATCTTAGCCTCATTAATAGTATTTTTAATAAATGCATCAATACCTGGATGATTCTCAAAATATTTATCAATATATTTTTTAGCTTCTTTTGGTGTAATACCAATAGATTCACTTAATCCCCATGCACTCATTCCATAAACAATGCCAAAATTAATTGCTTTTGCACTGCTTCTTTCATGACTAGTAATATCATTTGGATTTTTTCCAAATATCCAAGATGCTGTCATCCTATGAAAATCATAATCAGAATTAAACGCATCAATCATTTTTTGATCAGAAGCCATTGATGACAATACTCGAAGTTCAATTTGTGAATAATCTAAACTAACAATCTTTCCAGAATCAAATCTTGAAACAAAAGCTTCTCTAATAACCTTACCAATATCATCTCTAATCGGCATATTTTGAATATTAGGTTCAACACTCGATAATCTTCCAGTCACTGTCAATGCTTGTTTATATAGTGGATGAATAAATCCATTTTCATCCATAACTTGGAACAAGCCATTAACGTATGTTGAAATGATTTTAGTTACTTTACGATAATCTAAAACCTTCCTAGCAATTTCATAATCTTTAGCTAAATATTCTAAAATAGATGAATCAGTAGAATACCCATTTTTATTTTTCTTTCCAGCAGGTAACTTCATCTTTTCAAATAATATTATACCTAATTGTTTAGGCGAATTGATATTAAATTTAGAATCAGCTAATTCATATATCTTATCTTCATATTCTTTTTGTTTTGCTTCTAAATCAATTCTACACTTTTCTAATGATTCTTTTGAAACAATTAGACCAACAAGTTCCATATCACCAAGGACTTTAGATAATCCTTTTTCACATTCAAATAATTCTCTTAATCCTTCTTTATCGATTTCTTCATCGATTTGTTTATAAATCTTATTAACAATAAAAGCCTTCTTCAAACAATAATCTTGATATATCTTCATATCAGGTATAGCAAGCTTAACTCCTTTACCATAAATAGCTTCATAATCTTCTAGATTATAATCTAAATAATCTTTTATACATTCTTTAAAATCATCATTACCTTTTCTAGAATCAATTAAATAAATTGCTAGCATTAAATCATACATTACTTTATTTATTTTGATATCTAATAAAGATAAGCATACATATAATTTCTTATAATCAAAAGTGATTATTTTTTCATGTTTAGCAAGTACTTCTTGTACATCTTTGCTACTTACAATATCATCTTTATTTAAGAATAAATATTTATTCTTGACATAAATACCTAAACCTAATAATTCACCTTTATAATAATTATCGCCAAAAACTTCAGGTATAATTATCAATTCTTCTTCTTTTAATTCATCTAATGTGAAATCTTGTATACTTAGATAGTCTTCTATCTTAATATCAAAATTATCACCATTTTTTTCGCTTATAATCGATTTTTCCACACCATCTGAATAAATAGACATTTTCGCCTCTAACTTATTTAAAAATGATTTAAAATCTAACTCTTTATATAAACAAATTAAATCATCAAGATTAACTTCTTTAATCTTTAAGTCATCTAAACCAAAATCTAAATTAATATCTCTAACCAAAGTAGCTAAGTTTTTACAAGCAAGACCAGTCTTACTACCCTCAGTAATTAATGTTCCTGTCTTACCACCAATTAAAAATGTATTAGCTATAATATTTTCTAATGTTTTATATTCCTTTAATAGCTTAACAGCTGTCTTTTCACCAATTCCTTTAATACCTGGAAGATTATCACTGCTATCACCTACAAGTCCTTTATAATCTGGTACTTGACTTGGAAGGAAGCCCATCTTATCAAAGAAATTATTTTCTGTATATTCTTCTAATTCAGTAATTCCTTTTTTTGTTAAACAAACTTTGACATTTCCGCCTACTAGTTGTAATAAATCTTTATCTCCACTAACAACCATGATTTCATCAACACCATTATCATTAGCAAGTTTACTCACACTAGCAACTAAATCATCTGCTTCAAATTCCACCATTTCAACATGCTTTATATTAACACAATCTAAATATTTTTTAATATAAGGAATCTGAACTCTGAATTCATCAGGCATTGGTTTTCTTCCACCTTTATATTCATCATAGCTTTGATGTCTAAATGTTTTTTTACCGGCATCAAAAGCAACAAAAATATAATCAGGTTTTCTTTCAAGCAATTTATTAGTCATATTAACAAAACCAAAAACTGCATTAGTATATAAACCATTACTTGTTTGCATCAAATTTCCAGTATAGCTTGTAGCATAATAAGCTCTAAACATCAAACTATTACCATCGATAATTAATATTTTTGACATTATTTATCTCCTTATCATATCTAGATAATTTTCTTTATCCATTTTATCATATTTTTAGATAATTATAAATATACATTTTTTTATTATCTAAATAAATTCTATTTATTTTTATTAATTCGTGTTATAATCATAATGTTTTACAAAAGGAAATGATTATGATTAATGAAAATAAAAGCTATGTTTATCTATATAGACATGAAAATTATGATGATATAGAAATCAAATCTTCACTTATTGATATTCTATCATCAACTCATGTAATAGAAAAAATAGAAAATAGTAATACTAGACTTTCAATCTTTATAAAATTAAATTTAGTTGGTCCTTTTAGTCCAAATCAAGCAATCACGACAAACCCTCATGTTTTAGATTTAATATTAGAGATATTGAAAGAAAAAGATATAAATAATATTCTTGATATTACAGTTGGAGATAATCCTGCAGTTAGAGAAGAAATCTTCACAATGAAGAAAACTGGAATTTACGATATTGTGAAAAAGCATAATGTAAATATAATGGATGCAAGTAAGATTTCAAAAATTACTTGTCCTGATTATAAATTATATAGAGATTTTGAAGTAAGTACTGAAATGATTGATGCTGATATCTTTATCAATTTACCAAAAGTAAAGACTCATACACTTGCTTATATCACAGTAGCACAAAAGAATCTATTTGGTTTAATCTATGGTTTAGATAAATCAGCATGGCATGCAAAAGCATCCAATCCTCTTGATTTTGCGAAGGCATTTAATGATTTGTATTTAGCTTTCTTAAATGCAAGAAAAGATAAATTAACTCTCCACATTGCAGATGGAATTGAAGGACTAGAGGGCGATGGACCTTCAACTGGAGGAATAAAAAAAGAAGGAAAATTTATCATTGCATCTCTTGATGCAATAAGTCTTGATCGAGTTAGTATAGAAATATTGAAACTAGATTATAATAAATCAATATTAACTCTTGAAGCAGCTAAAAGAAATATTGGAGAAGCGAATTTAAAGAATATAATCATCAATAATGATTTAAATAATTTTAGTGATATCAAATTTAAAGAGCCTAATAATTCAATGCCTAACATCGGACTTAGATTTTTAAAAATAAAGTTTGTGAAAAGCATGTTATTTGAACATCCTAAAGCAGATAGTGAGAAATGCATTAAATGCGGTGAATGTTATAAAATATGTCCACCTAAAGCTATAACATTTGAAAAAGGGAAAGTGCCAAAAATCAATAGAACAAAATGCATTAGATGCTGGTGTTGTAGTGAAGTGTGTCCAAAGAATGCAATGGGTAAAACTAAGCGGCCTTTGGTTGGAAGAATATTTTTAAGATAATAATTATTTATAAATAATTGGTATATTTGAAATATCTTGCTTTATATATTTGATTTTGATAAAATCTTATTGTCTAAATAAAAATCCTTTCAAAATATTAGACATTAAAATATTACTACGTGGGGTAGTAATATTTTTTTTATAAAAACAAAAAAAAGAACTAGACTTTAGAATTCATGACTTCCTAGGTCTAGTTCCTTTTTTATCTTTAGTGTTTAAGCCTTATGTTTCTAAGTTCTGAGATAAAACCTAGGGTCAATCCCGTTGTCTAGTTCAAGGGATTTTGCCGTTAATTTAGATTTTGTCTCCCAAACAATGTCAAGCTTAAACAACTCATTTATAACTGGCTGTTCGCTTGATGCTCGACTTACCTCGTCATTTGACGTAATTACCTCGACGTTGCCCTGAGCAGGTGGGGGTAACACTAGTATATCGTCGCAATACCAGTCGTCAGGCGCATGTAAGTCTTTAATAGTTAGAGATTTGTTGCATAAATCTGCATAACTATTCGCCAATATATTCAAGGTGTAAATAGGTAACCATTTTGCAACTAAAATAGTATCGCTATTTATACCACTTAATTCATTTACATTTTTATCATTATTATACCAACCTAAAAATTCACATCCAGTCTTTTCAGGAATTGGCAATTTATAAGAATCTATTTTACTATTTCTAATAATAAGATATTCATTATCCCATTCATTACTTTTAGCATCTAAAAGAATTTTATAATCCTTTTCTGTATATACTGCATATAGTTCTAATTCACTATATATCTTTTCTCTAGAAAAGTCATATATTTTATTATCAATAGTTTTCCAATAAGAGAAATCCCAACCTTCTTTAATTGGATTAGTTGGCTTTACTAAATATGATCCTTGAACCATATCAATAGTAAATGGGAAATCACTATTATTTGGATAGAATATACATGAATATGTTGGAAGATAAAGCTCATCAATATTATTAATTAAATCATTTAACCATTCTTCCTTTGTTTTTTTATATTCATTTTCTTCCACAAAATCATCATATGAAGATGTATTTATTTTAAGTTGAGTTTCAATTCCATCTATTATCCATTTACCATCTTCACTTAAAGCAATATCTAAATCATCACTTTCGATTTTTCCTGTTTCTTTATTTAATTTAAATTCTTTAATTTCTTTGTTATTATAAATAACATTATAACCATCATCTAAACCATCTTCGTTTACTTTTTCAACGAACACTACATATAAACCATTATTAGCAAATGATTGATTAACATTCTTTGATTTAATACCTGTATCAACACCATCAACCAACCAATTACCATTAGCACCAACCAAAATGACTGGAGTATATTCACCACCTGATGAACTAATATAACTTGATAATTCTTCTAAATCACTAACAATTATATAGGAAACACCTGTATTTTGACGATATTCAATTTTATCAGTTATCACACTTGTTGGTGCACTTATATTAGGTTTAATATTTGATTTAGGTTTACCATATTCAATAAAAGAAGAAATTGATGCTAATAGCAAAAATATTGCAGCAAATGATAAGCATGCTAAAAAAAGATATGAAACAATATTTTTCTTCATGTCTATCACCTGCCTTTCTTTTTCTTCTTTCCTATTTACATTATACCACTAAAGCAAACGTTTGCAAATGGTCTTTATTATCTTTTTAATTTAATTTATATTAATTTAATATTTTTTTAGATTAATTTAATTTATCAATCTCACTCTTTGCATATTTCATCAATGTGAAACTCTTCTCGCCTCTTTCTTGACTACTTTCAGCACCAAAGACAACACTAATTATTCTCTTGTTTTTATAATTACAATATGAAACTAAACAACAACCAGCTCTATTAGTAGTTCCTGTTTTTAATCCATAACAATCATCCATATTAAATAATAGTGGATTTGTATTGTTTATAGTTACATCAAGTGATTTGATATAAGAACTTTTCTTACTAGTTATATTTAATAAATCAGGATAAGTACTAACTATATTTGAAGCTAATTTATACATTTCTTTTGCTGTCATTCTGTTTTGCAACTTTGATGGCATAACACTATAATTATAAGCTGGTAGGCCAGATGCATTATAAAAATAAGCATTGCTCAACCCTAATTCTTCACACTTTTCATTCATCAATCTTGCAAAATTTCCTTCACTACCACTGATTGCTTCACCCAATGCAATAGCTGATTCATTGCTTGATGGAAGCATTAAGCAATCAAGCATATCATAAAGTGGTATCTTCTTTCCACATTCTAAATATACCACACCATCTTCAGATAAAGCTTCTCTTTGACTCTTTTCTCCAATCTCAATTAAAGAATCATAATCTAATACTTTTTCTTCTATCTTTTCTCTAACTAATAATAAAGTTAATAATTTACTAGTAGAAGCAATAGCACATACATTATTCTCATTCTCTTGATAATAAATCTTGCCACTATCAATATCACCAACAATGCAACCATGAAGATAACTGAAATATTTATTTCTTTTCAATTCTTCAATATCGATTGTAAATTCATCAAATACATTATATTCATCATTTTTCATTCTAATTGTGATATCAAGCATCATCATAACATCAGTAGAATAGCAATAACAATAAGCATTACCTTGATTATTAACAATGGTAGTAAAATATCTTCTTTCTTTACCATTGACAATTATTTTATTGTTTCCTAATCTTTCAAAACTAAATTCTTTCTTAGTTCCATTAAAAGCATTCTTAAAATCATCAAGACATAAATACAATTTATTTTCATATACATCATCATAACTCTTTACATAAAAAATCTTATCTTTATATGAAAACTTCTTATTTTTTATCTCTTTATTAACTTTGAGTATTACTTCATTACTTGTAACACCATTTTTATTTAGCCTTACTTTATAACTTTGACCATTCATGCCTGACTTAATAAATATTGATAATATATTATTATCTATCAATTCCTCGCTTTTAAAGCTCACTCCATCTAAGCCAATAAATTCTACTATTACTTCACCATCAGTCACTTCATCACATTCAATTTCCACAAAATCATTTATGTTAATTTCTTCTTTTAAAATTTTTATCATGGTTTCACTCTCCTTAATAATATTATACTATACATTAATCAAATTCACTAGATAAAAAAAGACTAGAAAAAATTTTCTAGTCATCTTTGATCTAAATATTATTTATTTTGCATCTTTAACTGTAGCAAAAGGTTCATATGTTTGTGCCTTTGTGTTTTCTGTTAATTTAAGTGAAACACTAAATGTTGCATTTTGATTTTGTGTGAAATCACGAGAATTAGATAAAGATGTTGACAATGTTCCTTCAACATTCAATATAACTTCTTTAATATCTCCACCTAATACTGTAACTGTAAAATCACTATCTTCCAAAACCAAATTAGAGAAATCACCAAAGACTTTTACATCTATACTTGCCTTATTCAATGGATCAATATCAATATTGTCATTAATCCATGTTAATAATTTATTTGCGATATCATTATTTATTCCTAATGAATAAGTAATACTTCCATCTTTATTGTTTGTTAGTTTTTGAATATAACTATAATTTGTACCTAAATTATATACACCAAATAAATAATATAAATCATTATAATTATCACTATAATCATTTACCTGTGTTGTACCATCGGTTAATAATTTTTTTTCAATTAACCAAACTTCCCCATTAGCTAATTTTGTTTTTTTAATATGAACATCTGCGATTCCTGCACTCTTATATACATCAGCATTCTTATAATCTGTATCTATTTCGATATCATTATGAAAATAAGTAATTGCTCCATCCACTTTTCTAAGTGCGCTTCCTTGGAATGTTGAATTGATATCATTTTTACCACTAAATCCAAGTGCTGTTTTAAAAACAAAATCATAACCTGTTTTAGTTTTGCTTTCATAACTACTAAATGTATTTACAATCTCATTATTAACACTTTCAATATCAGCATTTGTAATACTTAATCCAGCAATTAGGTCAGGTACAATTGTTTTCTTATTATTTACATTTTTAAATTCTAAATTAAAATCTAATGACAATTCAATTCCAGCAGTATTAACTGTTACATTATATGAATAAGTATTAATCTTTCCATTATAGAAAGATACAAGCATAATAGTATTTGCACTAGTTAAAGGAAGATTACCAATAACACTTTGTATTAAATTATTATTTATATTATTAGCAATCAATGTAAGTATGTTTGTAGTTGTAGTCTTAGTATTTAATTTATAATAATATTGCTTATCCGTTTTTTCTATGGAATTGATATCACTATCACTAAAAGAGAAGACTGCTTTCGCAAAAGATGTTGTATCGTATTTATAATCTTGACCAACTTCTTCCATCTTTACTTTTGTAACTGTTCCATCACTTTTAGTCTTAATTGTTTGAAGTTGTGTATTCTTCTTAATTAGATATGTATTACCATCAAAAAACAATGCACCAGAATTAGTATGAACATCATAATAAGATATTTCAGTTCCTTTACTGTATTTCGCTATACCATCAGTCTCACCAGACAATTCTAAAGAATTATATTTGATACTACATACTGTTTTATATTCATATTCAAAATATTCAACATTTGTTCCTATTGTATTATTTCTTGCCTCTTGATATGCATTCATATATGAATTATATTTTGCATATACAGTAGTATTTTTCGTTAAAGCGAAAGGGAATTTTACTTCTTTAGTAAATGAAGCATCTTCATACCAACCCATAAAAATATAATTGTCTTTTTCTGGGTCTCTTGGTTGACTAATTTGTGTGCCTTCTTCAAGTGTAGCTGATTCAATTGATGTATTAGCATAATTAATTGTATATTTTTCTTTTTCTACAACATGTGGATCACTAGGTGTTGATTCTTCGCCACATGCTGTCAAGGAAATAGCTGTAGCTAATAATAAAATAATAAACAAGACCTTATTTATTTTTTTTAATATATTCATTCCAATAACCTCTATAAATCGATTTCTTCATGTTCAGTTTCAACATTATTAATATTATTTCTTAAAGCAAATGGATAGATGAATAAGGAAATGAATGCACCTATAAAAGTTGCAAGTATTGCTACTGCAATACCAAATAAGAATGATAAAATAGCAAGTGTTAACTTAACTGTAATCAACCATATAATTCCATCTAAACTTAATTCAAAAATTAATCCAGGCCATTTAATTGACCATCCTGCAACAGTCACCCAAACTTCACCAACAACATTATTTTGCAATATCAAACAAGCAAAGAAAGTAAATGATGAAACTGATGCAACACACATCCATATACCTAATGTTGTATTTTTACTTACAAAACTAATAATAGCATATACTAATAAACCAATTGCTACAATAGATGGCCAAACGAAAGAATGCATTCTTCTTTTTTTTCTAACCTCAGCCTTTCCTTTTTCTATAGCAATCTTCCGTGCTTTTGCATCTGCTATTCTTTTATCATTGCATTTAGTACAATAAACATGATCAGTATAATGTGTAGTCCTGCCACTTCTATGACTTGTTTTAAATCTATGAATACCACTTGAATCAAATATTGGTGTATTACAGTTTTCACACACAGCAAGAACTGGCTTAACTGGTTCATCGTAAACATATTTTGTTTCAACGACAACTTCTTTCTCTGGTTCTTTTTTATTTGCCTCTTCATTAGCAGTTTCAAAGTCACCATTAACTAATACATCAATAGATATATTAAATATTTTGGCTATTTCAGTCATAGTACTAATGGATGGTTCAACTTCACCATTCTCCCATCTTGAAACTGCTTGACTGGTAACAAATAATTTATCAGCAAGTTCTTTTTGTGTCATGTTATTTTTAGTTCTTAAATTTTTTATGTTAAGTCCAATCATATCCTTCCTCCATTATTGTTCATTTAAGTGATTTAATTATAAACAAATAGTTTCAAAATGTTAATTAACACTCTGTTGAAGCAACTAAACATTTTGTTGAATTAAGATTTTTGTCATATTTCGTTATATTTTTTACTTGAACCATAAGATTTTTCTATTGGATATTTCTTTTCATTTTTATCCATCTTAGCATTTACGATATCATCAACATCAAGATTCAATTTATCTAATAAATCTTGTGCATAAACTATAACATCAGCTAGTTCTTCTTTTACATGCTCAATATTATAATTATCTTCATCCCATAAAAAGCACTCTAACAATTCACTTGCTTCAATTGACAATGCTTTTGCTAAATTTGCTGGAGAATGAAATTGTTCCCAATTCCTATCAATTGTAAAATCTCTTATTCTTTTAATTGTTTCTTCTTTCATATTTCACCTCTACATTTGCATATATTATATCAAATAATCGAGTAGAGTAGGAAAATAATTATTTTCAATCATTTTCCATACCCTCTCACACCACCACATCGTGCCGTTCGGCAATGGGCGGTTTGAAACTTGCATATTCTTTCTTTATTGCTAACAAAGTATCATTGAATTCACACTACACTTTACTGCCTTTTCATATCATATACGTTTCTATTACTTGGGCTCATCATACATATCAAAGAGATTTGTTTGCTTCTTTATATGCAGTTTCATTCAGTCCTTCGGCATTTCTACCTACTATGACCTCTGCTGACTCCTTGTGACAAACTTTTTAACCAAGTTTTCTATAGTTGTTTTAAAACGTCTAGGCTTCACTTGTTCACAAGGCCTCACGGGATAAGCCATAAATCTTTCCTAGTTTACCCACTTGAT
>JAFSVH010000075.1 GCA_017450215.1 Bacilli bacterium
CGTTTCGGTTTTAGACCTGATGCAAAGAATAATGAAATTATTTATGGTTTAAAGGCGATTTCTGGCATTGGAGCATCTATTGCTAATGCTATTGTAGATAATCAATCTTATACTTCATTCCAAGATTTTTATGATAAGATGCAAATTTATAAAAACAGAATGAAAGAGCAAGGAGAAATTATTGAAGTAGATAATTTAGCAGAAGATGAAGATATTGATGAAGATTCAAATAAAAAGAAAGTCATTTTTGGAGATACATCAGTAATAGCTCTTATTAAAGCTGGATGCTTTGATGAACTTGAAGGCAAGCCAAGAGAAGATATTATGGCAGATTTTATTAGAAGTATAAGTAAACCAATTAAAAAATTAGATATTAGTCATATTGAAGATTTTAATAAATTAGGTTTATTAACTCCTGCTCAACAGAAATATGAATTAAGATTATATAGATATCGTAATTATGTATTTCAAAAGAAGAATCTTGCTAGGCAAGGTGGTAAAAGTGCTTCAACAGCATTTTATAAATTAGACCACAAATTTGCTGAACCATATTTTTATGAACATTTTGAATCAGAAATGACCGAAGGGAAAGATTATGAATATACTGAGGATGGGTATATCGCTGTAAAGAGGGGTAGTTTTGATAGAGTGTTTGATAAATTAATGTCAGATTTTAAGAAAAACTACTTGACAAACGAGGAATTTCTTGGTATAATCAATGAACAGAGATTTAGAAGTGTTTGGGATGAACGAGCATCTGGTAGTATTTCAAAATGGGAGATGGAAAGTTTAAATTATTATTATCATGAGCATGAACTAGCTCATGTAAATAGAAAGAAGTATCAAATTGCTAATTTTGATGAACTTCCAGAAGAACCTGAAATAGCAGATGTATATTTTTATCGTGGACAGGAAAAGCCCAGATTTAAACTCGTAAGAATTTGTGGTACTGTAATTGATAAAGATAAGAACCATAATACTATAACTTTACTTACTCCTGATGGTGTAGTAGTAGTTAAATTATATAAAGGTCAATTTGGCTTTTATGATAGAGAGATATCACAAGTTGATGAAAATGGTATAAAGCATAAAATTGAAAAATCTTGGTTTAAACGTGGAACTAAATTAATGGTTACTGGTTTTAGACGTGGAGAACAATTTATACCAAGAAAATATAAAGATAGTATTTATAGGCATACAATTCAATTAATAAAAGATATTTCTGATGATGGTACATTGTCTTTACAATCTGAGCGACAAGGATTAAATATGGAAGGAGAGGATGCAGTTGCCATTTAAAATAGATTGGGATAAAATAAAGGCTACTAAGGTTGATGAAGATAATTCTTCTAAATCTATTAATACTGTTGATAATGAAGTAGAAAATGATGGTGACGAAGCAGAATCTCTTATTAAAATTCGTGCATATTTTACTTATTGTGTATTCCCTAAACCCCCAATTGTATTGGGGGAAGGGGATGACACATTTGGTATTACACGTTGGGAAGTAGCTGAGGTACTACAAGGTCATCCAATTATTAATAATGTAGGACAAGTTTGTATTACAGGAGAATTTGTTGAACCTATCGAAAAGGGTAAGCCTTATATTATTTTGGCTAAACGTTCTGACCATCCTACTTATGGCATTCAATATAAATTACTTTATATTAATCAACAAATAGATTTATCAAAATCAAGAAATCAAAGGGCTTTTTTAAGTAGCTTCTTAAGTGATAAACAAATTGATGAATTTTATAAAATATATCAAAACCCTATAGAAATCATTCAGAAGCATGATATTGAAGCACTTAAAAAAGTACATGGAGTTGGCCCATATATTGCTCAATGTATTATAGATAGATTTGAAGAAAATAAAGATTTATCAAAAGTATATGAAGAATTAGATAATTATGGTTTTACTCCAAATTTTATTCAAAAA
>JAFSVH010000076.1 GCA_017450215.1 Bacilli bacterium
AATCTTCTCTATAAATATCATTTTCTTTGTCAATATAAGCACATCTCATATCTCCACGACTAGCAATATAAAATGTTCCATATTCACACTCTGCAAGTTTATAACTTTCTTGATAATGGAAGAAGTCATAATCTTTATCATCTAATAATTTTTCATCTAAAACAATTTTAATATTCATAATTTTGTTTCCTTTCTTAACTATATTCATTATACCATAATTTTTTTATTGTATACACTATAAGCCATATTTTTTTAAATAAAATATGTTTTACAATTTTCATCTAATCTGCTAACTTTAAAATCTGCAATAACTTCTCTAACTGCTAACTCAAGTTCAACACTAGATTTTTTCCAAAATTCATCATTTTCTTCATATACTTCATAATCATTTTCCATTTGTTGTCTTAAATAAGCACCATTTCTATAAACTAAATCATATAAAGTTTCTTCTCTAATAACTTTTTCAAACTCTGCCCAAGTAATATATTCGTTTCTTCTATCATCACTTTTTCTAACACACTCAATATTCCAGTACCACTCTGTCTCTGTAATAGACCAAGTTTTTGTATATTGAATTATCTTTTCAACTAATTCTTTTAAATTATTCATCATTATCACTTCCAAACTCATCTAAAAACTCTAATACATTTGAATTGCTAGTGTCTAATAAATCACAAGCCTTATCAAAATAATCAAAGTTATCTTCTTTCTTTGCCATTTCATCTAATGCACCCATAAAACCATTTGCAATAACATTATAATCATAATCATTATGTTTTTGTCCTAATTCCTCATTATACCAATATTTATCAATATCTCCACAAGTAGCAAATTCTCTAGTTCCATAAATATCTTCTTTAAAATCGAAAGTACCCTTTTTAACAAAATTATAATCTGTATAAATATCACTTCCAATAACAAGTTCTTCATCTTCAAAGTCTTTGTCTATCTTTAATTCGTCCCTATATTCACTTTGAATAGCATTATTATAAACTTTTTGATATAGTTCATCTAATTGATTTTCTATATTCCATAACATTTTCTCTTCAGTTTCATCAAATCTGTTTTCGTGATTTTCTTTAATATCGTTAATGTATTCATAACAAACTTTTAATTCTGCTAATAACTCTTTATCAGTCATTTAAAACACCTCTTTCAATTTATTTTCTATTTTTAAATAATTCTCCTTTGTAGTATAATCTTGTAAATTCATACACTCAATAATATCTTTTATTTCATCTTTACTTCTACTAACTTCTCTAAAGTCATAATCATATAAATAATATCTGCTTTTAGTATCTTGTCTTAATTCAAACCTATCTTTACTTGCTCTTGCAAGTATTTTATTTAATAAATCTAAATCATTATTTAAATCATAATTTTTAAATACAATTTCCATTATTCTTCCACCTCAACTACAACAATAGAATATCTTGTTAGCATATCTTCATAATCTTCTGTTTCAATATGTATTTCTCTTTCATATCTTTCTTCATTGCTTTCATCATAATCTTGAATATAATAATTTCCACCATTTGATTTTAAATCTTCAAACTCTTGATTAATTAATTCATCAAGCATTTCTTTTGCTTTTTCAAAAGTACGATAGCCAACCCTAAAATTATCATTATATATAGTATTATCAGTATCTTTACATAAAATTTCTATCATATAAAACTTATTCTTCATAACCCAACACCAACTTTTCTAATTCATCAAATGTAATAGTACAAATAGTTCCATTATCATCTAAAACTTCTAATAAATCACTTAATTCAAATAAACCTTTATGTCTATAATCATCAATAGTTAAGATACAATTATTCTTATATTCA
>JAFSVH010000077.1 GCA_017450215.1 Bacilli bacterium
TAATATCTTTTTTGTCAAGCTGAAATTTTAATACTTTCTTATCCAAATAGATTATCCTCCTTTCTTTAGAGATTAAATTGTATTAAACAATAATATGTGGTAGTTCCTTCTCTTTTCTATTATCCACTCCATTCGCAGGAAATAAAAATATTTAAATAATATATTAATTAAATTAATGATAATTAAGCACAACTCATTGTTTTATAAACCATAATACGTCCACCCATATTACTGACAAATGTATTTGGTTTTTCACTATTATCATTAATATAATCTATTAAATCATCAGAAGGTTTAAACCATTCTGCATTATATCTGATTCTTAAATCACCAAATTTTAAATGTAATTGCTTTTCAGTTTCTTTATTACCTTGCATATATCCTAATAAATATAAATTTGTATCAGAACCAGTATTCAATTGGTGTAATCTTTTCTCTATATCCTGAGAAGTATAACCAATTTTAATATTTTCACCATTAGAAATAAAATAAACCATATAGCTCCTTAAAGTGTTTGTAAAGATTTCCTCGTAATCGGGCCTGCGCTTCCGTCTGGGTCTAGTCCTTTTCTTTTTTGATAAGTAATAACCGATGTACGAGTTCCATTACCAAACGAACCATCAATATCAGTTTTGATACCAGCTTTACAAAGTTGAAATTGTAACCATTTTACATCATTACCTTTACAACCATATTTTAATGTTCTAGCTGGAACTGGATAAGGATTTACATTATTAGTATTATTATTCGTAACATTATTTGTGATATTATTTTGTTTAACAGTATTTTTTACAACAATAATATTATTAACTCTACGATTTTCACTAGTAGCAGCAACTATTTTGCCTTCTTCTTTCATAATACAACTGCCACCACCATCTAACTTTAATAAATTAATAAAACCCATAGCAGAAAATTTTTTGTATGCTTCACCAGAACTTACCATATTACCAGTAGTTGATTTCCAGTTTAATAAATAAATTGAATCATCATTTGTTTTTAAGCCAATTAAATTATGCATAGTAGCATATAAAGAATCTCCACCAAAACCTTGTGCTTTAATTTCATCCCATGTTACTTTTCTACCATCTCTAATTAAAGCTACACCACCTACAGCATATTGATAAGAATCTTTTAATCCTGCATTTTCTTCAAGCCTAGCCTTTCCATTTTCAATTACAAAAGTAGTAACTTTATGTTTTCTATAATTATTCCAACTAACATCATCATTATAACAATCATAAAAAGCTTTATTACCAATAACTTTTGTTCTTGTTTTACAGGCATTAATTACCTCTGTATCAGTTGTTCTAAAATCTGCAACTAATGGACAAACAGGTAAAGTATAATCTGATTTCCCTTTTATAGATGATTTATACCAACCAAAAAAGCCAGCATTAATATAAGTAGATTCATTAACATTTTTCTTTGCACTATCATTCATTTGAATAGAAAATTCTTCAACAGCACATTGAATAATTTTTACATTATTTTGAGTATAATATCTCATTATATTAACTCCTTATTTTAATCTCTATAATCTTCACTAAATTCATCAATAATATCAGATAAATTATGACTTTCTGCTTCATCATTATAATTTTCATCTGTTACAATATCACCATTAGGTTCAAATTCTACAGGATTAAAAATTTTACTATATTTTGATAAATTCTCAAATAGAGCTTTAACTCCATAAGTAATAAAAGCACCTAAAACTGTAATGACTACCTGAGTTGAAAGCGCCTCAGCTATTGCAACTTTATCAAAATAAGCTAAAACATAAGAAGCCCAAATTTGTAATTCTGCATTAATTAAAAGGAATAATACTATCTTTTTTGTAAAAGATAATCCTTTTTCTTCTTTTAAATCTTTATTTTCCTTTTTCATAATAAAACCCTCTTTTGTATTACATTAATCTTTAATTAACTTTTCTTCGAGTCGAGTTTCACCGATTTCAATTTTATGGACGCTTTCTCTAACTTCCTCAACTTCTTCTTTTACATCTCTTATATCATCTTTCATTTCAGTAATATTATTAAATAATGTTTTAATATCACGATTTTGTTCTGCATTCTGTTTCTCCAATATAAAAGTACGCTCTATTACTGAATTATGTTTATCTTGTTTAACTTCTAACGCATCAATCTTTCCTGAAATTTGTTTCATTTTTTCATCATTAACTGCTTCATATGCTTTTCGATTAGAATTACTAGTATACCAAATTCCAAGAAATGAAAGAAGACCGACTACAATTGAACCAATCAAACTTAAAATAGCTTCACTCATGCACTTCCCTCCTTCTTTAATATTCTTATAGCAATTAATCTTCTGGCTTTATTAAAACATAATTATTATCTTTATTTAAGCCATATTTAAAAAACTTTTTACAACAAGGACAAAAATAATCAATAACAGAAGGGCTAACCATAGTCCTTCTGTTAAGTTGTATCAATGTTGTACCTTCTAAATCAAGTTCATGATTACATTTAAGACCATCATTTACCATTATGTATCACTCAACCTTTCATTATAGGCTTCTTCTAAACAATTATCGCAAAGAATATCTTCGTGGTCTTGGAGTTCAGAATGACACTTACAACAGTAACGAATATTTGTATTTGCAGAAAGTTTTATTTCACTAACATTATTGCCTAAATCATTAGAAGTTCCTGTATTATCATTTTCAATATCATTATCATTTAACTTTGGTCTACCAACGGGATTAGCTTCTTCATTTGGATTTTTATTATCTAATTCAATCTCAAGAATATCTAAATATAATTTAGCTCCTTTATAGTCCTCTAAAGTTTGGTCATTTGCACTCAATAATCTTGGCAATAAACCAGTCATACCACCATTAGCGATAAAATCTTTCATCATTTTAGCATCATCACGCCAATAGAAAATATCACCCCATAAAGATACATGCCATTTATATTTTAAGCCCAAACTTTCATTAATTACATGATTTAAATAAGTTTCAAATTGCCGTGTTAAATAATCATTTTTTGATGCTTGAATTGATTCAGCAGCTTTAACAGAAGCAATTGAAGGTTTATCTGTAATTGGTAATAATGCTGAATTACCAGAAGTAGCAATTAAATCTCTAATACGACTATAAATAATATTCATACTTTCTGGTTGGTTTTCAAGTGTGTGTAAATCAAATTTGGTAAAAGGTGCGAAAAACGGGAATATATTTGCACTAATATTTTGTGCAAAAAAATCTTGAAAACCAAGTACGGTATCAGGCGAAATTGCAGTTGAGTCCCCACCTGCTTTTGGGTCTTTAACCAATGGGACTTCCGCTGTTAAAACAGAATTTACACCTTTAGAAAGTAAATTACCTTGTAACCAACGATAATCATCTAAATCATTTAAATCATTAAACAATCCAATTGTATCAGGGAAAACATTTGGGTGAGAACCATCACTATAAAAAGTATAGCACATATCTTGCGGCAATCTTACCCAATACATGTATTTACCATTACTATCAAATTCTAGCATATGATTGGCTGGTAAATTAGCTTTTGGATTTAATTTTAATTTCCCTTTCTTATCAGTAGAAATAATACCCAATTTATTCATTTCATCCCAAGTATCCTGAATAAATTTAGGATATAATTTTGTATCATAAGCTGGGTCTAAGAAAATAACCATATTAAAACTAATAATAAATTGTTGTTTTGTACCAAATCCAACAACTTTTATTTGCTCACTATCCAATTTTTGTGGATGAAAATAATTAACTTTATCTTTATTAAATGATAATCTAGTCAAATATGAACACTTGCCTTCTTGGTATACTTGACTTGCCATTGTTTTTAAGGTTAATTTAACATCAAATTCCTTTAATGCTTTATCTATTAAAGCACTTTCCTTTTTAATGTCTTCTTTTTTATCAACATCATAAAGAGGATAATAATAATAATTATACATTGGTGTATCTCTATTTAATCTAATTAAAGTTTGATAAATAAAATTATTATAATAAAGATACATACTAAATGAACGCAATGTACTTTCATGCGCTAGAGGATTAGACATGGCATCTTGTAAAGTATCTTTTCCTACCTTTAATGCAGGACTAGAAATCTTTTTAACTCGTTCATTTTGAATAAATGGATTGCTTAAATATGGGTTATTACTAGTAGACCATTTTTCCATAATTGAATCAAATCCTAATGTTGCATATTTACCAAATACATTACGCCAACGAGCTTGAATCGCATCAAGAGTAATATTTTGAGGAACTGATTTAACTGTACCAACTCCTTCTTTAATTTCTTGATAAGTAGGTTTATTGGCACTCATAATTGTTTGCTCTTTTTCTTCGTTAGCAATTGGAGTAGGAGTATCAACTTTTTTAGGTCTTCCACGTTTCCTTTTTACTTCATCTGCCATTAATTATCCTCCTTTCTTTCAAAATCTTTTTGAAGCTTAATCTTTTCAAGCTCTTCTTCCATTTTATCCATAGCTTGCCAAGTAGCTTTTAATTTATCTTGCTCATTTTTTTCATATAATTGCTTTTCTAACCGAACAAATTGGTCTTTACACCAATTACCTGTTACAAAATCTTCTTTAAGAATATTTTTTTCATTTATCTTTGTAATTAAAAAGCTTTTAACTGGTTTAAAAACACTCTTAATAAATGCATCTCCACCATCTAAATAATCAATACTTTTTAAACTTACATACATTGTATCTATTACATAAATGAAAATACATTTTTGAGCAAGTTTTGTGATAATCTTTTCAAAGTTATCATCATTAAAATCACCTTGAATTTTATAAACCATGTTTTATTTTCTAACCTTTCATTAATATTTAAAAGCTTTTTCTAAGACACAAAACTATGTTATATCTTAGAAACAACTTTTAATAATTATAAATAAAAAATCAATTTTATTATTAGGAGTATGATATGACTAGTATTAAACAATAAAGCCTAATACTAGCCATATCATTGATTTATTCTAACCTAATGGTAAAAATCATTTTGAGCGAATAACTTTATACGCCATAAGTTTGCCATCATCTAACTCAACATAGGTGTCTTGTTCACTTATATCATTAATATAATCAAGAAGTTCCTGAACTGGTTCAAACCATTCTCCATCACTTCTTAATCTAGCTTCACAAAACTTTTTATGTACCATAGTTTCGTCAGACATTTTCCCGCTAAAATAACCTAAGCAATATAGTTTCTTAGGAGTACCTGTTGATAATCTTTGTAAACGTCTATCAATTGATTCTGTAGTAAAACCAATTTTAATATATTCGCCATCGGTAAAGAAATATACCTTACCTTTACCCTCTTGATAAGGATTCATTAATCTTTACCTCCTTTAA
>JAFSVH010000078.1 GCA_017450215.1 Bacilli bacterium
TATTTGACTAGTTAGGTCTTCTTTATATCTATCAACAAACTTCTTGACAATGCTCATCAACAAACTTCTTGAGAGAGAGCATTTATGCTCATAAAAATAAAATAAAAATATTACAAATCAACAAAATTATTGATAGAGCCATAAATAAAAGATGTAACACATCAATAGTGTTACATCTTGAATTTTTTTATTATGCGTGATTTTCTTCGATAATCTTCTTAATCTTTTCTTCTGGAACTTGATCATAACGTAAGAATGTACGAGAGAATCTACCACTAGCTTGAGTCATTGCTTTTAAGTCATTAGCATATTTTACGATTTCTGCTTCTGGAACTTCAGCAACAATTTCAGTCTTACCATTACCAACAGCATTTTGACCTAAGATACGACCTCTTCTCTTGCTCATATCACCCATAACTGATCCTACATATTCATCTTTAATAATGATATGTAATTCCATAATAGGTTCAAGAATTGTAGGCTTAATAACTGGTCCTTCAATTCTCTTTCCACTTGTGCCTTGAGCACATGCATTTTCCCAAGATAACTTAGCAGCTAAAACGAATGATAATTCGTTAGAATCAACTGGATGGTAAGAACCATCAGTTAAAGTAGCTTTAACACCAATAACAGGGAATCCAGCAAGAGGACCTTTTTCTAAAGCAAGCTTTAATCCTTTTTCAACAGCAGGGAAGTAGTTTTTAGGAACTGATCCACCAAATACTTCTTCATGGAATTCAAATGGTTCAGTTGTTGTTTCAAATCTAATCCAAACATCACCATATTGACCAGCACCACCAGATTGCTTCTTGTGCTTTCCTTGTACACCGTGTTGATCTGTCTTGCCTTTGATTGTCTCACGATAAACAACTTTAGGATCATCAGTACCAACTTCAACCTTGAATGAATTCTTTAATTTTTCTAAGATGTATCCAATATGAGTAGAACCTTGTCCACCAATTAATAATTGAGCAGTTTCAGGGTTTCTCTTGAATTCAAATGTTGGATCTTCTTGTGATAATTTTTGAAGAGCAGTTGAAATCTTTTCTTCGTCTTGTTTTTGCTTTGGTTGAATAGCATAATAAATAACAGGAGTAGGATATTCAGGCATATCAAATAAAGCAGGATTCTTTTTATCACAAATTGTAAATCCAGTTTGTAATTCTGGTAATTTAGAAACAGCAACGATATCACCAGCAAATGCTTGATCTAAAGCGATTTGAGTCTTACCCATCATAGAGAAGATTTGAGGCATCTTGATTGTTTCATCAATATTTTGAATATAATATTCATTACCAGTCTTAACTGTACCAGAATAAATCTTAAATAAGTTAATTGTACCAACAAATGGGTCAACAATAGTCTTAAAGATATAAGCACTAACTGCTTCATCATCTTTAACAGCTCTCTTTAATACTGCACCACTTGCAGGATCCTTTGGAGCTTTTGTGCATCTATCAAGAAGTGTAGGTAAATAATCAACTACTAAATCTAATAATACATCAACGCTATTGTTCTTTAAACCAGCAGCACAAATAAGTGGGAATAAATCACCATTAGCAATACTTACCTTTAATCCAGCTTTTAGATCTTCATCTTCAAGCATTAATTCTTCCATATATTTATCTAATAATTCTTCACTTGTTTCAGCTGCTTTTTCATATAAAGCTTCTTTATCAGCTTCAATTTCACTTTGGTAAGCACTTAAAGGTCCTTCTTTACCAGCAACAACTTCTTTACCTTCAACTGTTAAAGCAACACCTTTGAAATTATTTTCTCCTCCAACTGGATAAGCAAAAGCCATAACTTTATCGCCAAAAGCTTCTTTAACTTCACCAAATACCTTATCAAACTTAACATTTTCTTTATCCATCTTATTAAGTAAGATAAATGTTGGAGTATTAGTTTTTCTTAATTCTTCAAAACATCTTTCTGTTCCAACTTCAATACCTTTAGATGCATCAATTAAAAGAATTGCAGCATCAGAAACACTTAATACATTGTCAAGTTCTCCAATGAATTCTTCACTTCCTGGTGTATCTAAGAAGTTAATCTTTGTACCTTTCCATTCAACAGGTATAAGACTTGTTGAAAGAGTTGTTTGTTTGTTTTGTTCTTCTGGTGTATAGTCACCAACTGTATTTTTCTTTTCAACTTCACCTTTTTTATCAATTGCTTTTCCAGCAAATAACAAAGCTTCAGCAAGACTAGTCTTACCTGAACCCATGTGACCTAGAAGTGCGACGTTTCTAATCGAATTAGCATGATATTCCTTCATTTCATTTCCTCCTAAACAAATTAAAAAAATAATTTTTATAAATAATTTTTATAAAATACGAATATTTTTTGCGCATTACTATTAGATTATACTATATACATCTTTCATTTGCAAGTGTTATTTAATGAACATTATTAACTAACCAAAAAAGCACTCACAAAATATAATATAATTATTCAACTCCAGTGACATATGCACCATGAGTTGTCAGTGAATTATATTCTTTACCATTGATATTTTTATCAAAACAATTTTTATAATTATTAATGACATCAACAGTCTCTTTATAATTCTCAATAACAAAATCAAGTAATATATTATTAATTCCCATCTTTCTAATATTTTCTATATTATCAATTAAACTTGTAATTCTAGAATTTAGTACTTTCATATTACAATCAATTGTTCTTACAAGTGGAAATTCATAATCTTTTTTATCTTTTAAATAATATTGATGCTTCATACATTCTAAGCATCCTTTATTTTTATATCCATATGCTTTGTTAATAACACAATGCTTCATAATCATCATTTCATATCGACCATAAACCATCATCATCAAATTAGGCATAAATTTAAATTTTGCTTTAAAGCTATCAATCATTTCTTTTATCTCTTCACCACTTAATTCAGGACTTAAACCAACTACATTAACACCAGATTCAATCAAATGATTTATCGAATATATATTCATAACATTATTATAAACAGATGAAATAATTTCTCCGTCAATATTAACTATTATATCTTTACCACTTAAACGAGGATTCATATAATATACATTAATTTCTCTTTTTTTAAGTTCAGAATATAATTCTTCATTTTCTGTAATGATATATTTGATATCACAATCAACACAAGCCATAGCTTGCTCTAATCTACTAACCTTCACAATTAACTTATCATTACTTTTTGCTATGATATTTGCTTTACTATAATATTTATATATATCTTTTCGATTTTTATATTCTTCTTTAAATCTTTCATCAATTTTTTCACTTAATAATTCAATCGCTTTTCTTCTTAATTCATTAATTTCTTTTATAGGTAAGAACAAAACTCGACCAATGTATGTTAATTTTTCAAAGCAATATTCAGTATCACTAATTTTACTTATTTGAGATATGATCCTATCTTTCATATTCTCATTATTTGCTAATTCACATAATTCACTTGATCTAGCTTCTACTTCGATATCTTTATATTTAAGTATTAAAGATAAATAATAATCTTCTTCTTTCACAATTCCTTCAATCATTATTTTTTTATCATTAATATCTTTAATATTATCAATTAGCTTTTTATCTTTAGTTTTAAGAACTACTAATTCATTTATATTTTTTATTTTTGCTTCATTCAAATGACTAAATAGTTTTATTGTGTCCCCAGTTGAAGCAGTCTTAACTAGATTAATAGAATTGTTTTTATTTATTTTATACATATTATTTACAATGATAGCATCAATTGTTTCATCATATGTTTGATTATTTCTTCTAACAATTCTAATACAATCATCAATATTAAGTTCATCATTCAATTTAATATAAATGTTCTTATTTTCTTTTTTAATTACATTACCTATTTCAATACCTAAATGATTAACAGTATCAATATTTGATATCAAATTATTATCTTCATTTAAAATATAACCTTTTGTGAAAGAACGATTATAAACAGATTTTAATTCTTTTAACGAAATATCATTACTTACATTTCTAGTTTTATTATAATAATCATCAATTTTTTGCTTATACCATTTAGTAGTAATAGCTACATATTCACTTTCTTTGCTTCTTCCTTCAATTTTTAATGAATCAACTCCTGCATCAATTAAATCAAAAAGATGAGGTAAAGTCATTAAATCTTTCATACTCAAATAATATTTTTTATTTATTATTTCTTTTTCTAATCCATTATCAAATTCAAGTTCATATTCTTGTCTACAGCTTTGAGCACATTTACCTCTATTACCACTTCTTCCGCCAATTAAGCTAGACATCAAACAATTACCACTATAGCTCATACAAAGAGCACCATGACAAAATACTTCAAGCTCAATATCTAAGTTTTCTTTAATTCTTTTAATTTCTTTTAGTGAACATTCTCTAGCAAGTACAATTCTTTTAATTCCTAAATTTTTTAGTTTGATTGCATCTTCCAAACAAGTGCAATTCATTTGAGTTGATGCATGAAGAACTAAATTAGGAATTGCTTTATGAAGAATATCAATCAAACCCAAATCTTGAACTAGAATTGCATCCACTCCACTTTTATATAATTCACAAACAAAATTTAATACTTCATTTATTTCACTATCTTTAATTAATGTATTAACAGTAACATAAATAGAAACATCACGAAGATGAGCATATTTAATCATTTCTTTAATTTCAGTAATTGAAAAGTTTTTTACAAAATTTCTTGCATTAAAATTTTTGCCAGCCAAATAAATTGCATTTGCACCATTATTAATGGCACTAATAAATGCATCATATGATCCAGCTGGAGCTAATAATTCAACTCTTTTCATGATGTCCTCCTTCTCTTAATAAAAGCCTAGGAACACTAGGCTTTTAGTTTTTGATTAATTATAAATTAAGATAAATAATGTATTATTTATTATACTTCTTTTTCTTTAAGTTCTTTTAAAATATATAAAACACCGATAGTTCTAGGTCCACAATGTGTAGCTACAGTACCACCTGCTCTAGTTTCCATGATGATGCTTTTATCAAAATATTTAGATAATTCTCTCTTCAAATATACAGCATCACTATCAGCCCAAGGATGAGTTACTAGAATATGATCTAGGTCAACATTATCTTTTTGATCTATTATGTCACTTAGCATAATATCAAGAGCTTTTTTATATCCCATTGGCTTCTTTGTGATTTCCATTTTACCATCACGAACAGCAATAATTGGTTTAATATGCAAAGCACTAGCAATATATTTAGTAGTAGATTTACATCTTCCACCCATATGTAAATATTTTAATGTATCAACACAGAATTGACATCTAACAAGTGGAACAATACGTTCAATTTCTTCTTTGATTTCAAGAGCACTCATCTTGCCTTCTTCAATGAACTTAATTATTTTTAATACTAATAATCCAGTACCACCACTTAAATTCATAGAATCAATTGGATAAACATTATCAAAATTAGATGCAGCAATCAAAACAGATTGATGATTTGAAGAGAATCCACTACCAAGACCAATATAGATAATTGATTCATATTCTTTAGCATACATATTAAAACACTCTTCAATTTCAAATGGTGACATTGCTGAAGTCTTAGGAAGTTGTTTATTTTCATCAATCAATCCAAATAAACCTATTGTATCGATATCAACACCATCTCGATATGACTTCCCACCAATAGAAACTCTAAAATGCATAATGTGAACATCTTTTTCACGTAAAAACTCTTGTGGCAAATCTACACTACTATCTACAATTAATTTAATTCTTTTATCCATACGCCACCTCCAAATATTTTTAACCTATTACATAAAAATTATAACTTATAAGCCAAGGTTTTTCAATAAAAAAATTATTTTTTTTATTTTCTAAAAAAAGAGATTAATAGTTTTAACGCTATCAATCTCTTATGATAATTTATTATTTAATAATTTATTATTTATCTACTATAAATACCATTGATTGCTGAAGCAAGAATGATTTCTTCTTTTTGACCACCCTTAGTAATAACAACTTTATAAGCAATCAATTTAGCTTTAGCATCTTGAGTTGCTCTTTCAGAGTTACCTTCATTACCTGAAACGATAGAGAATTCAAATTTATAATCACTGAACTTAGTTAATTTTTCGTATTCAGCAATAACTAATTCTTTAAACTTCCACCAAATCTCTAGATCATTTTCAAGCATAGGTTGTGGACAATCTTTAGCACTATAGAAATGATGTCCTACAACTCTTGTGATATCAAGATTATTATCTTGCATTAATTTTGCAACTAATTGAGCAGTCTTATGCCATGTATACCATAAATCACTACCTAGGTTAACTGCAGATTCGATACCGATAGAATTCAAGTTACCACCTTTACTACAAATTCTACCAGAGCTAATTTGACTATAGCACCACCAAGTAGTACCCATGTAATACTGTCCATCAACAATCTTAAATGCCAAGCCCATATTGTTAATACAAGGTTGTTCTTTTCCGTTAGCAACAAATGTATCACCAGTAACTTTCTTAGTAGCTTCAGTTGTTCCAGTTGGAACATCTATTGTAGTTTCTTTACCATTAATCTTAAATTTAGAATTTGAACTAATTCCCCAAACAGGATATTGTGGATCTCCTTCTTCATACATAACACCAGTTGGATACCAATAGAATGGTGTATCAGTCTTATCACCAGCATGAAAACCAATTAATGAATCATCAAGACAATGGAATACACCATCATTACCAGTTACATAATGGATAGATGTACCATTACCACCAGTAGCAAAATAATTTGCATTAGCAGCAGCTGTAGCACCTTTAGCCATATTTCCAGTATAGTGAACACAAATGAATTCAGTTGATGATTTCTTTCCACCATGGTTGCTTGATATAGCAGCTTGAGCTGCTTCATATTGACGATTAATTACTAATTCTTCATTATATAATAAATCACTTACTGAACCAAAGATATCCATATAATAACTTGGAGTACCAGCACCAATACCTAAATTATATCTAGTGAATACATTACTTTCATGACTATTAAGAACAAGTTGTAATACATCACTAACATTTTGACCTACAACTGTAACAAGGAAATCAAAATAGATTTCTTGATCATTGAATACATATGCTCTGATATTTACATTACCTTCGCTAACACCTTTTACAACACCTTTATTATCAACAGTTGCAATTGCTTCATCTAAGCTCTTCCAAGCTAAAATAGCTTCACTTTGATCTTGTAAAATATAAGTAGCATTTAATTGAATAGTATCACCTACTGTCACATATGAATTAGTTTCATAAGATATTTCAAATCTACCTGGTGCATAAACCATAATTTCAATCTCCTGATTCAAACTGCTGTTAGCAGCTACTTTTATACTTAATGTAGCAACACCAATCTTCTTTGTATGAATCAATCCAGTTTGTGAAACCGTAAAGATTGCTTCATTTGAAGAAGTAAATGTTACATTTTGATTATATGTATTAGATGGATTAAATAACCATTCTAATTGTAAATCTTCTAAATAAGGAATTCCTTCATCTGGTAAATTAACAACGATGAAATCATTAGCATCAACTAATAATTGCCATGTAGCTGTTAATGATAAATTTTCATTATATGAAGCTGGAATTTCAGTTAATACTGTTCCAAATTCATCCATCCAACCTTCAAAAGCATAACCAGCTCTTGTAGGTTTTGGAAGTGCTGTAACCTTACCTGGAGCATATGATGTAATTGCATTATTAGGATTAGTTCCACCATTAGTATTGTAAACAATGTTATTACTTAATGAATATAAAGCACCAAATGTTAAAACGGCATCTTTACTGCAATCATTAGAATGACTACTATTTAAGAATAAACTATCAGCAACATTATTAACACCATAATAGCTATGTTTAGAATCAATAGTGATATCAGTATCACTGTTCTTAACAACATATGTACCACTACAATTAGTAAGTACATTGTCACTCAATGTAACTTTACTATCGCTTGTTAAATCAGTAGCATCTAATCTTAATAACATATAAGAATTAACTATTTCGTTACATGTAATTTCAATATTTGCTGTACCAGTTCCAGTAAATTTAGTAAATGTAGCAGCAGCATGACTTGCAGCTGTTTGTCCGCAGCTCTCAAATTTATTATTTATAATATTAAAGTTTCCAGCACCAAAGCCTCTAAACCATAATACATATTGAGAATAATTATAGAAATAATTACCAATGATATTGACATCACCATAGAGTGCATTAGCACCATCAGTTGTCTTAACACCATCATTGTAATTAGAT
The DNA here is from genome assembly GCA_017450215.1 of Bacilli bacterium. Classification (GTDB taxonomy): domain Bacteria; phylum Bacillota_I; class Bacilli_A; order ML615J-28; family CAG-698; genus RGIG3506. Next base: position 8,285 of record JAFSVH010000078.1, read on the forward strand.
TTAACTGTACCACCATAAAATTCTGAATTTTCGATTGTTAAATTCTTGACGAAATTAACAAATGCAATCATAGGTCTACCAGTTGTTAAAGCATTTATTCTAGCTTTCTTAATTGCGATATTGCTCAATTCAAATCCAGCTCCAGCAGCAAGATTAAATGGAGCAACATTGTTACTTTGAGAATCAGGGTTAACTGTACTACCACTTACTACGCAATTTAAGAATTGAACATTATCAATATTCCTATCAGTTGCAAAAGTGAATTTTGCTAATCCAGTAATAGAAACACCATCAATAATAACATTATCACTTGCTACAACTAAATCAGATGTAAATACAGTTTCATTACCACGTTCAGTTACATTAGGATTAAGTCCATAATTAGCACCCTTAATAGTAACAGCTTTATCAATAGTAGCACCAGCGAAAGAACCACTTAATACATAAATAGTATCACCATCTTTACTAGCTGCTAAAGCATCAGCAAGTGTATTATAACTAGCATTAGCACCAACAATTAAACCAGTTGCAAAATTAGCATAAACTGTAACATCTGCAGTTTGGTTCTTGATTTCAGAAACATATACTCTAGATCCTTGACTTAAAGTCCAACCTAAGAATGTGAAACCAGTCTTTGTTGCAGTTGGTAAAGTAACAGCAGTACCAGCAGCAAATTCATTTAATTCACTAGATAATGTTCCACCATCCAAAACATAATTAATCTTATATACACTAGCTTTCCAGTTAGCATATAAAGTCTTAGCTTCTGTAACATTTTCTAATTTTGTTACATATTCACTACTTCCCTTAGTAAGTGACCAACCTAAGAATTCACAACCAATCTTCTTAGCAGTACCTAAATTCAAAGTACCACCATAAGTAACATATTTAGCACCTGTATAATAACCACCATCTAAATCAAATGTGATATTCATTCTATTAGGTTCCCATACAGCATAAAGTGTATAATTGCCTTTTACATTTGCTACTTCAGTAACATATGAAGTAGAACTTTGTGAGAATGACCAACCTAAAAATGTAAAGTTTTCTTTAGAAGGAATACCTAATTGAATAGTAGAACCTTCTTCAACCTCACTCTTTTCAAGATTGTAAGTACCACCATTTAATTCATAACTAATTTCATATAAACTAATCCAATTAGCTTTAACAGTTACATTTTCTTTTACATCAGTTAATTCAGTAACATAATCAGTACTACCAGTAAATGACCAACCCAAAAATTTTGATTTATCTTTTGTTGGAATAGGTAATGTATAATTACTACCTTTCTTCAAAACAACATAGCCATCATTATTACCAGCAATTGAACCACCACCAAGATTAAATGTTACTTTAAATTCATCATTTTCAGGAACAGTAATCTTTAATTCTTTAGTGATTACACTTCCATCAAGTAAATTAACTTTAACAGTAATAACAACTTCACCAGCTTTTCTAGCTACAACTTCACCAAATTCATCTACTTCAGCAATACTATCATCACTTGATGAATATTCAACTGAAGCTTCAGTTCCATTTTCAACAGTATAAGTGATTTGGTATTTTTCTTTTAGCTTAAGTTCGCTAATTTCATCTACCAATTTTACTGTAGCTTCATTAGGTGTCGGATTGTCATTATCGCAAGCAACGAGAACAAATAACGCTATAATAGCTACAAACATGATTTTAATAAATCTTTTCACTAACTATTCTCCTTTCATTTATCTATAATCATATTTTTTTATATATCTAATTTGTTTAATATTGATTTTAAACTATTTGCATATTCTCTTAAATCATCAACAGTAGAAAACAAAATCTCAAGACAGAATAAACCTTGATAATTATTCTTTTTTAAGTCTTTAAAAATCTTTTCAAATTCTACAGTACCACTACCAATTTTACCATGCATATCACGAGTAGTATCATTATCATTGATATGAAAATGATATAATTCGTCTTTAAAATCATCTAATAATTTCTTTTCAAGAACAGTTGATTTCATTGCAACATGACCATGACCAGTATCATAAATCAATCTTAAATTTGGTTTATTAATTTTATTAAATAAAAATCTTAATTCATCACTATAAGCACCAAACTCAAAATTACTTGGCATATTCTCAATCATAATCTTGGCAGGATAAGCTCTATCACATAGCTTCTTTACTTTTTCAATCAATCCATCAATACTATTATTATGACCATTAATACTTCTTACACCTAAATGTAAAGTATATCTTTCAACACCAAATTCTTTTCCATAATCAATAGCATCTAAATATCTTTGAAAAACTTCTTTTTCATATTCTTTATCATCATCTCTTGATAAATCACTTATCTTTCCATGTGGAAGATGCATAACCATAGTTATATCTTCATCTTTAATTAATTCTTTTACTGCTTCTTTGTATTCATCTTTTTTACTTTGCTCCATATTATATGGATAAAACATTTCAACTCCACCAAAGCCTTCTTTAAATAAAGGTTTGAAACTTAAAATAGTTTCTTTAGATCTTAAGCAAGTACAAGTAAAACATATTCTATTCTTCATCTTGGTTCTTCTTTCTTTTTTCATCATATTTTGATCTTATAGAAGTATAATCTAAAAAATAATTATTTTTATCTTTTTCATTAAAATAAATATCAACTAAATAACCACTCATACCTTCAGGATTAAAAGCAAAACTTAATTTCTTGCTATCATAAACTACATCATCACACATTGCACTGATAATGTATTTATGTTTGAATTCACTACTTACGTATTTATCTTCTATAGCTAACACAGTACCTATTTTTTTGATTCCGTATTTAATCAGTAGAAACACTCTTGTTTCTTCTTTCTTTGCTTTAAAATAAGCAATCAAACCATAGGTAATTAAAACAATGGATAAAGCAAGTAAGAATACAGAAAGTAAAATATAATTGGATGTTGAAGAAATATCATTAGGATTATCTTTTAAAACTAAAATATTTACACTTGAACCAATATCAAGATTAGCATCCCAGTATTTTAAAATATTTTGATAATCTTCTCCATTATAAGTATATTTGATTGATATCAAACGTTCATCTTCATTTACTGCTTTAACTGTTGCTACTATTTCTTCACCATGAATTTTATATTTAATACCATGAGAGAAAACAGTAATTGAGAAATACAAGAAAACCAAAGCAATGAAAATGAACAAGAAATAACCAACATATAGTCTTTTATCAACTACAGGATGACTATTCATAACTTCCCGCATTTCTTTAGAATAAATAATCTTTTTTATCTTTTCATCTTTATTATGCATATTAATACCTATTCCTAATAACATTATAACATATTACTTCAATAAAATTAAAAAACAAGCTTTATTTATTCTCTTGGGCTGCTTTTCTTTCAGCAATTCTCTTAGCATCGAATTTCTTTCTATTTACAGTGTCTAATATTCTTTTTCTAAGTCTGATACTCTTAGGTGTCACTTCAACAAGTTCATCATCATTAATGTAATCAAGACAAACTTCTAGGCTCATTCTTCTTGGTTTCTTTAAAACAACTGTTAAATCTTTATTCGCACTTCTTTGGTTTGTCATAGCTTTTGCTTTTGCTACATTTACACTTAAATCTTCATCTCTTGAACATTCACCAACTATTTGACCTTCATATACATTTTCATTTGGTTCAACAAACATAGTTCCTCTATCTTCAACTTGACCAATTCCATATGCTGTCGTCTTTCCTTCTTCACAAGCAACTAAAACACCTAATTTTCTTTCACCAACTTCCATATTTTCCATTGGACGATATTCTAAGAAATTATGTGACAAAGTTCCATAACCTTTAGTTGCTGTCATAAAGTCTGTTGATAATCCGATTAAACCACGTGAAGGAATATGATAAATTAATCTTGTTTGGGTGAAACCACCTTCCATATCAATCATAATACCACCACGTCTACCTAATAATTCAATTGCATTACCAATAGTTTCATTAGGAGCATCAACTTGGCAAAATTCGAAAGGTTCACATTTAACACCATCAATTAATTTGATAATTGCTCGTGGTTTTGCCACTTGGAATTCATATCCTTCTCTTCTCATAGTTTCAATCAAAATTCCAAGATGTAATTCACCTCTACCACTGACAATCCACTCTTCACCTTTTCCAATTCTTTCAACTCTCAAGCTAACATCTTTTTGTGTTTCTTTAAACAAACGATCATTTATTTTTGTACTAGTAACAAATGCACCTTCTCTTCCAGAGAATGGTGAATCATTAGTACTAAAATTCATTTCAACTGTTGGTTCACTTACATGAATCAATGGAAGTGCCTCTTCACGTCCTACATCACAAATTGTTTCACCAACAAAGATATCAGCAAGACCTGCTATAGCGATGACATCACCAGCATAAGCTGTTTCTATTTCTCTACGTTCTAAACCCAGAAAACCAAATATTTTTTGAATTCTAAATTGCTTAATCGTCTTATCTGTTCTAATACAGCTAACCATTTGTCCAACACTAACTTTTCCTCTCTTAACACGACCAATTGCCATTCTTCCAACATAATCATTATAATCAAGTAAGCAACCTTGGAATTGTAGTGAACCATTGATATCAACCTTTGGTGCTGGAATTTCAGATATAATCAAATCAAGCACTGGATTCATTGTTTCTCTTTGTGTTGTGATATCACTACTCAAACTAGAAGTACCTCTTAATGCACTAACATAAGCAACTTTAAAATCAGCTTGTTCATCACTTGCACCTAATTCAATAAATAAATCTAAAACTTCATCAATTACTTCTTCACATCTTGCACTCTCTTTATCAACTTTGTTTATAACAACAATTGGTTTAAGATTTGATTCTAATGCTTTCTTAAGCACAAATCTTGTTTGTGGCATAACACCTTCATAAGCATCAACAACCAAAACAACACCATCAACCATCATCATGATACGTTCAACTTCACCTGAAAAATCAGCATGACCTGGAGTATCTAAGATGTTAATCTTATAGTCTTTATATTTTACTGCTGTATTCTTAGCTAAGATTGTAATACCTCTTTCACGCTCTAAATCATTAGAATCCATTGCACGTTCTTGCAATTCAACTCTAGCTGATAAGGTGTCGCTCTTCTTTAGTAGTTGATCTACTAAAGTAGTCTTACCATGGTCAACATGGGCTATGATTGCTACATTTCTAATTTTTTCTGGACTAAATTCCATATCTCACCTCTATTAACATAACAATAGTTTAAAAACTATAATTTTAATTTTTATACATTTGTCTTAAAATTAATTTCAATTATTTTGTCGTTCTTTTGATTTTCTCTACTCAATCTTTTATAAAAATCTTTATCATGACTTACCAAAATAATAGTACCATCATATTTATTAAGAGCATCAACTAATGCATCCTTTGCAACTCTATCTAAATGATTAGTTGGTTCATCTAGAATCAACATATTACTAGGTTTTAAACTAATCCTTGCAAGTCTTACTTTACAGTTCTCTCCTCCTGATAATTCCTTCATACTAGATAAAGCAAGCTCACCTTTAACTCCAAAATTACCAAGCAATGTTCTAACCTTAGTATTATCCATTCTTGGATATTCTAACCTTATGTAATCAATTGGTGTAATATCTAAGACATTTTCATCTTGAGAAAAATAAGTAATGTCATTAAATGGAGTAAGTTTAATCTTTCCACCTTTTGGTCTAATTATTCCCATAATTGTCTTTATAAAAGTTGTCTTTCCAACTCCATTAGCACCAGTTATAATATAACGTCTTCCAAATTCCATTCTTACATTTATATCTTTAAGTATTACTTTATCATAACCTATACTTAAATTTTTAACTTCTAAAGCTAGCATATTAAAAGAATGAGTGAACGGAAAATGAATAGCCATTTTATAATCACTAGATAATTTTTCTAGTTTATCCATCTTCTCTAATTCTTTTCTTCTACTTTGTGCTTGCTTCGTTGTTGAAGCACGAACTAAGTTTTTCGCTATATAAGTTTCCAATTTCTTTATCTTTTCTTGTTGTTTATTATATTGTTTAATATAAGCTTCCCTATTTGTTTCCTTTTGCATAATAAAAGCATCATAATTACCTTTATATTTAGTAAGCATCTTACCATCTAAGTCAACAATATAATTACAAACAGTATTTAAAAAGACAGGATCATGACTAATAACAACAAATTCTTTTTTATAATTTGATAAAAACTTACCAAGCCATTCTATATGACTAACATCTAAAAAGTTTGTTGGTTCATCAAGCAAGAGAACATCTTTTTTTTCAAGTAGCATTTTACCTAAAAACACTCTTGCTCTTTGACCTCCAGATAAATCTTTAAGTAGTCTAGCATCATTTATACTATCTCCGATATCAATTCCTAAACCATTAATGATATTACCAATATCAGATTTAATTCTATAAAAATTATTCTTTTCTAAATATTCACTAATTCTTTCAGCTTTGGCTAATATTTTGTCATATGAAGATGCATCAGCATCGCCTAGACTCTCATATAATTTATTCATTTCATCTTCTTTTATAAATAAATCATTATAAACACTATATAAATATTCATTAATGGATACATCGCTATTTACAACAAGCATTTGATCAAGATAAGAGAAAGTCTTATTCTTATCCCAAACAATACTACCTCTATCAGGACTTATCTTTAATGCAAGTAGATTCATTAAAGTAGTTTTGCCACAGCCATTAAGACCAACTAAACCAACATGTTCACCTTCATTAATTTTTAAAGATGCATTCTTCAACAAATCAATATCTGTATATCCAAAACATAAATCTTCAATTGAAACTACAGCCATTAGTATCCATCCACTTCCTTTCAACTTATAAAGTATAACATATAATGATGTAAAAAAGAAATAAAAAGTGAAGCAAACATCAAAACAAGTAGTAAAATGTAAAACAAACTAGCACAATAATTAAATGGATTTTTCCTATAAAAAGAAAAAAACATAATGAAATTTTGCTTTTTCATTATGCTTTATATTAAATTATTTTAATAAAATTTATCTAATTAATTTGGTAAAATCCATTTTGCATATAGATTAATATCGCCATATTGACCCTTACTAATCTTAGTAACTTTCTCACCAGATAAATCTTGTTTAGCATACCATCCATCGAAAACAGCACCTGTTACAGTTGGAACTGGTAGATCAAATTCATCATTAATTGTATATGTTAAATGTTCTGTAGGTAATGTTACACTAACATCTTCATATGCTTGCTTTTCATATTTTACTGGATAATTGTCAAATACAGCAATCTTAGTTCCTTTACACCATTGATGGAATCTAAAGAAGATTTGCACTCTATCGTTACTAGCAGGTTTAAATCTTGAACTATATCCTGTATATGAACCATTAATAGCATTTAATAAATATGCATTCATTCCTTGATATTTAGTTCTATATGGTTCAGTATTTAAGAAGTATGCATTATCTTCTTCAGGAATATAATCAGCATAATTATCAACAGTTAATTGTTTGTATAAATGACAACTAATTGATGCTTCAAATACATATAAATCTAAAGCTCTTAATTCTTCAACTGAACTCCAACTAGCTGTACCATTAGTACTACTATTATTAATTAATGTGAATTTACCATTTGTTAGACTTAATCCATTCATAATTCCAACTTGAGTACCCATCCAAGTATTCAAATCATTATAGAATTCAGAAACAAAGGCTTCTTTATTTTCCCAAGCTGTTGAAGTGAGTTTATATAAATTAGAATCATAATTAATCTTATAATTAGATAATTCATAAACAGCTTTAACAGTTAAATCAGATTGAACATTTTCAATACTTGCACTCCAATTTACAAAATTATAACCATTTACAACTGGAGCTGCAGGAGCTTGTGCATTCTTTCCTTCTTTAACCTTAACTTCTCTAATTAGGTTATCATCCTTATCTAAGAATTTAACTTTATAAGATTTAGTTTCAGGCTTCTTAGCTTGATGAGTCAAGTGTTCCATTTCTTGCCAATCGCAAGTAACAAAATCAACACCTTTATCAATCCATGATTGAACTTCTGGATAATCAACATATTGAGTGAATGTCCAAGTAGAAACTTTGATATCAGCATCTTGATACTTCTTTAACCATGTATCATTGTTGCTGTATCCACCAGTTACATTAATAGAAACATCTAAACCATATTGTACACATCTATTATAAACATCAACACTTTCAAATGAATTAACTAAATATTGACATGGAATATATTCATAACCATTTTGCTTAACCCAGATTAAACAATTATATTGAGAGCCTAGGAATACAACTTGATCAAGCATATCAACTTTCTTAATTACTTCCATTAAGGCAGGCATTCTTGCTTGACTTGAATTTGTAATACCATTTGAACTCTTAAGCTCAACAACAGCAATGATACCATATTCTTTACAAATCTCTAGATAACGTTCAAATGTACAAATCTTAGAAGAATATGAACCTGTTCCATTAGGAATCAAGTTGTAATTACTTGGTCCAGGGTAACCAGCAGTTCTAGTTGCTGTATGAACAACATCTTTAATATTATTCCAGCTTGTTGAAGAAAGAGTCTTACCAGCAAATGTATCATCATGGCATGTTACGAATACGCCATCACTTGTTTGTTTAACATCACATTCAATATATTGATAATGCAATGTAGCAGCAGCATTCAAGAATGCTTCTTCTGTATTAGCAATACCATAATAAGATCCAGCATGTCCAATGAAATTAGTTTGATATGGCCATACAACTTTAACCTGACGTTCAAATGTAGTTGTATTTCCATGTGCATCAGCAACTGCTAATTTAACTTTTTGAACATTGTATCTCTTTGTATCATGTCCTTCAACAACATAAATAAATTCAGTAATATCACCATCAAGATTATCACTTGCTACAACATCACCAGCAGGATTATATTCTTCACCATAATTGATTTCTAATATTTCACTAGCACCTTCTTTTAAGCTGATTGTAGGAGCTACATTATCAACTTCTGTAACAGTAATAGTTCTCTTATAAGTTGCCTTATTTCCATTATTATCAGTTACTTCATAAGTAAGTTCATAAATACCTAATTTAGAAGTATCAACACTACCAGTAATAACTAACTTATCTGTAACATCACCATCAAAATTATCAACAGCTTTAATTCCTTCTTTAGGATCAAATGTATCACCTTTATTAACAAATTGATCTTGTCTATATCCTTCTAAAACAGAAATAACAGGAGCAGCTAAATCAACTTCAATAACAGTAATAACACGTTCAAATGTTGCTTCATTACCAGCTTTATCTTTAGCTTTATAAACTAAAGTATATTCACCAGGAACATTCAAATCAACTGTTCCAGTAATTTGCATTGATGCAGTGATATCACCATCACGACCATCAATTGCTTGAACACCATCAAGTGGATTGAATGTATCAGTTTGTTTAATAGAAGCATTTTGTTCATATCCTGTTTTCATTGAAATAACAGGAGCAGTCTCATCAGGTTCTAATACAGTAACAGTTCTTTGTAATGTAGCTTTATTACCTTTACTATCTGTAACTGAATAAATTAATTTTTGAGTTCCTGTCTTACTACTATCAACTTCACCAGTAACAACAATTTGAGAAGTCAAATCACCATCGATTGCACTTGATGCCTTAACACCAGCCTTAACATCAAATGTAGTGCCTTGAATAATAGTAGGATTTTGTTCATATCCACTTTCCATAGAAATAACAGGAAGTTTAGATTCATCTTGAACAACAATTACTTTCAAATTAGCATAATAACTAGGGTCTTTTTGAACGATAACTTTTACAGTTACTTCACCAACGCTTAAAGCTGTAACTGTATTACCTTCAATACTAATTATTCCATTATCAGCTACTTCATATTTAAATGCATCCTCACCAGTAATATTACTGATAGGATTAATCGTATATGTTTCACCTTCCTTTAATGTTACTTCACCTTTTTCTAAGCTTAATGTAATGTTTTCAGTACATGCAACTATAGATAATAAGCAAACTAACGCAAAAACAAAAAACAAAAATCTTTTTAATTTCATAGATATTTATCCCTTCCATAATTTTTGTATAATTCATTATAACACACTATATAAAAAAATAAAATCTCATAATTAAAAATTATGAGATTTATATTCATTTCATATCACTCTTATGCTCTAGAACAATATGAACCATCAACTGTTGAAACAATAATCTTATCGCCTTCTTCAATAAACAATGGAGTTTCAACAACTAAACCAGTTTCAAGAGTTACTTTCTTTCTTGCAGATTGAGATGTATTACCTCTTACAGCTGGATCAGCTTGTGTAACAGTTAATGTAACTTTTTCATCTTTAGTTTGAACGCCTAATACTTCGCCTTCGCACATCATAACTTGACAAATAGTTTCCCCTTCAACAATAAAATTCTTATACCATTCAAGTTGTTCTTTTGGTAATTCTATTGTTGAATAGTCTTCATTATCCATGAATACATAACTATCACCATCAACATAAGAGAATAGCATATCTTTCTTATCAATAATGCACTTCTTATATTTATTGTTAGGGTTAATAGTTGTAGCAACGATAGATCCACTTCTTAAATCTTTCATACGAACACGCATAACAGCGTTACCTTTACCAGGCTTCATAAAATCTTGTTCTAAAACTAGCCAAATACTATTATTATATTCAAAAGCAATTCCAGCACGAAGATCAATAGCAGCAATCATTTCCATATCTCAATGTCTCCTTTCGATTACTCATCTTATTATTCTTTAAGATTTTACCATATATTTATAATGATTTCAAGACTTTGAATAATAAAGTTATAATATCAAATCATACATCAACTCAAATGATGTTTCTCCGTTAGGATATTTACGTGTTCCAACATCATTGACACGCTTCATTCCTAACTTTTCCATTAAATTAATTGATGATATGTTTCTAACGTCAGCATGAGCAATAAATCTCTTTGCTCCATTTTTCCTAGAATATTCAATAACACCTTCAATGGCTTCTTTCATAAATCCTTTACTTTTATAATTAGGATCTAGTATCCAACCTAATTCATATGTATTCCGATCAATTGAACTAGTTCCAGTAATAGCAAATTTACCTTTCGCTTTTGCTGCTGTTACAATACCGATTAATACATCATTACTGCATACTCCAAATTCAATAAAGTCTGGTTTATTATTATTATATTCAAGTACTGCTTTTATTACATATGCTGTAGTTTCTTCAATTGTTTGTTCACCTCTAAACAACATAAATTCAGTATTTTCATCAGTAAATATTTTTTCATTAATGATTTGAACATCATCCATCTTAAGTGGACGAAGAATTAATCTATTTGTCATAATAGTAGCAACATTCATCTTTAATCCTCCAATTTACATTATAAAACTAAGACCGTAAACCACAACAACTGCCGCAATAGCAACAACAATCAATTTTTGTTTACATAAAGAAAGTATGATTGCAACTATAGTTGCAATGATAGCAATATAAATATTACCAACACAAAATAGAATTGCAGGAAAAGTCATTGCTGATAAAACACCATAAGGCACATAATATAAAAAATCTTTAATAAATCTTGAATTTATCTTCTTTGTAAAGAAAGTAATAGGAATAACTCTTGGAATATAAGTCGCAAGACACATTATTATTACACACAATATTTTATATGTTATTTCACTCATTCATTAACCATCTCCTTTCGTGGAAATATTAATGCACCGATAACACATGAAAGGATTGTGGAAATGATGATTTTAAAACCAAGACCAATTTCCTTAACATATGGAACATATTCAAAAAATAATGATAGTGCAATAGCCATCAAACATACCAAGAAAACATTCTTGCTTTTCTTTGCATCAGGGACAACTATAGCAATAAACATAGCATACAATGCTATATTCATTGCAGTTAAAAATCTATCACTCAAAAAATTAGCACCAACAGCCCCTAATAAAGTACCCAATGTCCATCCTAACAATGGAAGAGTAGTTAAGCCTAATAAATAACTAGTATTAACTTTTTTATCTTCAGTTATAGCAACAGCAAATATTTCATCTGTGATACCAAAACTACAAATTAGTCTTTGAAGTCTAGTCATTGATGAATCTATTTTTTGAGTTAAAGATAAACTCATTAAAGCATATCTTAAATTAATTAACAACACTGTTAAAAACACTTCAACAAGACTAGCAACTTGAAATATCAATTTAACTCCTGCAAATTGACCAGCAGATGTCAGATTAGTAAATGAAATAATAGTTGCCATTAAAGGACTTATACCACCATTAACACACATCACTCCAAAAGCAAAGGAAACAGCAAAATATCCAAGTCCAATTGGAAGACCTTTCTTAACTCCATAAAAATAATGATTCATAATACTCCAAAAGAATCATATAATAATTATTCTTTATTCATTTAAATGCTATATAGATTATAACCCATAACCACATTTAATACATTAAAATAATATTAAATTAAAAAATATATGTAATATAAAAAGAACTCCGAAGAGTTCTTTTTATATATTATTCTAATATTTTATTTTTCTCTACTTGCTTTTGAACCACCTGTAGCACTTGATTCTTCATTAATTTTAGCTAAGCCATAAATAAATAATGAAGATGCTCCAGTTAATTTATAAAGGATAGTTTCTCTTGCATTTACAAGTGCAGATGATGCTCCATTCAATGTTACATTTGCATTATCAGCTGCAAAACTAGAACCTTCGAATGTAGAAGCAGAAGAACAATTTAATACTAAATCTCCAGCTCCACCATAAACCTTAGCTGATGAAGCACTTTTCACATTAATATTCATATTACTTGTTTCTATATCAGTACCAATGAATGTTGAAGCGGAAGATACATCAATATTTGATGTATTAGCAGTTAAAGCATTAATAGTTAATTTTGATGCACTACTAATATCTGCTGTAAAATTATCTCCATTGTAATATACTAATCTAACTACACTAGCAGCATCAATATTAATATGAAAATCTTTCTCACATGATGTAGGATCGATATCAACTTCACAGAATTCAAAACTCATTTCATTGAAATAATATCCAATAATTTCAATATATACTTGTTCCATTAAATAATAACTACGAGAATTAGCACTAATAATAATAGTATCACTCTTCTCTTTAATCTTTAAATGATCAAAGAAACCTTCTTGTGCTTTTATAGTAATAGATTTATTCTTTGGCTTTCCATCAAATCTAATTACTGGAGAATAAGTCTTACCATTTTCTTTTGTAGCTATGTCTTCAATGATAATCTTCTTTCCTTCAAGTTCTGTATATTCTTTCTTTATTACTTCACCACTAACTTCTACATCCTTAATTGTACAACCAGTTAATGATAAAAGTGTAAAAAAAGTTGTGAAAATAAATATATAAATAAATGATTTTCTCATAAATTCCTCCATATTTTAAAAATAACTATAAACATTATAAATTAAAAACCTTATTTTTTCAATAAATATATCTACTAAGGTAATTAAAAAATACCCTCAAAGTAGACTAACAATTATTTAAATGTTATTAGTCCAATTTGAAGATATCTTATCACTATTCTTTTCTATTCATTTTTTTCGAATTTCGCATAAAGAGAAGTCACATTATAATATTTTTTATTATTATCGTCAGTATAATAAGTAGGAACAATATCAACATCAAAATCCCATTTCTCTGTTAATTCTTTATCTTTATACCATCCAACAAAAGTATATCCATCATGACTAGGTGCATCCACCTTAAAACTTATTAATTCATTATCATAGTAATCAATAAAATACTTTTCATAAATAACCATTTCATCATTGAAATTTGCATCATAATAAACAACATTCGCTGCTTTTAAATAATTATAATTTATTTCATAAGGCACAATATCATTTGAATAATATATTATTCTATCTGGATAAAATCCATCAGGTAATATCTTAATTCTAGGGGCTTCATTTAAAAATATTATTTTCTTTAAACTATAACAATTAATAATTATATTATCCCATTCATCAGGCTCATATTCTATTATAATATATTCAACTTTATTAAGTGACTTATCATAATCATCAAATAGATGATTATTTACACATTTAACTTTATATCCATCAATAGAATCAGGAATTATGATAATCTTTGATTCTTTTAATTCTTCACTTAATCCTGTAATTTCCGCATAGCTTTTATTATGCAAGACATATGTATAATCTCCACTAGTAACTACTTGATTATTTCTTGTTGCTGGTCTTCCAAAGAAACCTGATATTGCAAACATATATGTAACTACTAAACTACGTAATATTATTATGATGATAACTAATAAAATTAGTGTAGAAAATAAAACAATGTAAGCAATTCTAAATTTAGTTATTCTATTTTCAATAGTATTAAGATCTAATTCTTTATTCATTTGTCTTTTCCCATTTTGCATATAAATGCATTACCTTATGTATTTTAATATATTCATCATCTTCACTATTTTTAATAAAAGTATTAACTACATCATTATCAAAATCCCATTCATCAGTTAATGTTTTATCTTTATACCAGCCAATAAATTTATACCCTTCTTTTTCAGGACTTTCAATTCTTTGCTTGATACATTCATTATCATAATAATCAATATAATATGGATCATTATAAATATTATAATCATTATTATAATCGCTTAAATATACGACATTTGCATATTTAAAGAAGTTAACACTACATTCTTCTACTTCTTCACTATCCTTATACCCAATGATATTAATATCTTTATATTTATATGTTCCAAAACCAACTACATTATTTTCATTATTTTCCTTAAATACTTCATAATTTTTATAATCAAGATATACAATCTTTTCAAATTCTTGTGTAACATCAATAAATGTATGTCTAGAAAAATTAATATTTTCAGTTATATACACATATTTTGTATTATCAATAGCTAAACCTTTGTCTTCATCACCATAATACTTAACATTATATTTTTTATTATTTACATAAATAACATTATTCAAATATATATAATCGTTTGAAATATTATTTCTTATTCTTATAACATCATATTTATAACCATCTTTTAATAAAGAAACATTACTATCTGAAACTAGAGTTTTATTTTTTTTATTATTAGAAACATTCAATATATTAATAAATAAAACTGATACAAATATAACCCAACAAGTCAAAGATATTATAAACAATGATAATACTACATGATATTTCTTTTTTCTTTTCAACAACCATTCGTTCATAAGATACCTCCTAAAAATGCTTTTCATATATAATTACAATTGAGACACATAAAATGTCACATTTTTTTCTTCATTTTACCATTTTTTTTAAAAAAACAACATAAAAATAAAAAAGACCCATCATAATAGATGAGTCAAATTCAAAAATAGTACTGATTATGCTAATTTTGTAGTATAAGTCTTTTCTAAAACTGTAGTATTATTCTTAGTAACTTTAACTGAATATGAAATTTCATCTCCAGCTCTACATGATAATGTAATGTAACCAGCATTTGTTAATTTCTTAGTATCATTTGAAGTCCATGAGAATTTATAATCTCCAAATGTGTCAAGACCATATTTCATTACAGCACACAAATCTCTGAATTGTGCCCAGTGATCTCCTTCACGAATTGCTTGAGGACAATTCTTACCACAGAAATTATTATGTTGATAAATTCTATCGCAATCTAAATTATATTTTCTAAGAAGCATAGTTGTAAGCTTGCAAGCATTCATAAATGTCTTAACATAATCACTACCAGGATGAACACATGTTTCCATACTTACACTATTTCTATTACCGCCAGAATTAGAAATATAACCATAACCAGTATTATACCAAGCAGTATTCATCCAATAATTACCATTAGCTCCAACTGTAGTATAAATACCATATGGACCCCATCTTAAATTTTGAGTATCAGATGGAATTCTAATCTTAGTTTTTTGTCCGCCAAGAACGAAATATCTATCGCTTGAAACTGAAAGTTTTGGTGCTCCCATTGTAGCCTTTACTCCCGTATCATTTAATTGATATAATCTTGAACCATCTGCTGCATGCCATGTAATTTCACCATCATTGATGTGTTGATAAATGCTTACATCATCAACAGCAAAATGCCAACTAGTTTGAGCTCCACCAGAACCATTAGCGATGTATCTTGCATGCATTTCTGCGTTTGCACCATTACTTGGGTTACCCGTATCATGAACTGTAATAAATTGAGTACTCGCTCTCATTTGGTCTGGCTTATTTCCTAAACCATCTTTAATCAATTGAACTTTAAGAATTGTTTCTGGTCCTGTTCCATCATAGAAATAAATGAAACCATAACTTTGTGTAATATTTGAATAACTATAATTAAAATTCATCTTATTGAATGTATTAACAGCAATAGCATCAAGGAATTTATTTAATTTTTCGTCCATACTCATATTCTTAGTATCAAGTGCTTTAACTTTACAATAGTATTCAGGAGAATTCTTAAATTGTCCATCATATTCAACTTTTGCTACAACACTTACATAACGTTCAAATGGGAATTCAGTAACTTTTCCATCAGCAGAAACTAAATCAGGATTACTTGATTTCCAAGTTATCTTAGCTCCATTAACACCTTCGGTAATTAATCCTTTTTCACTAGTTAACATCAAATCAAGCATATTTTCATCAATATAATCAATGCTTTCTTCTAAAACATCTAAAACAGTCTTTCCTTGAACGCTCAATCTAAATTCCTCCGTAACTGTATCATAACTATCACCAATTGTAACTGTAAGAATAATTTCAGTATCTTGTACTGGTCTTGTATATTTACCATCATTTGTAAATATTTCTTCATTTGATGACTGAACACCAACACTAATAATATTATAATAATTAGATGGTATATCAATATCTCTAGCAATGAAATATTGCTTTTTACCACCAACTTGCTTACTTGGTAAAATTGATTCAAATTTTGCTGCAGCCTCTTCTAAAGTGATTGGTGAAATATGTACAGTAATGTAATCGCCATCGAATGATGAACCACTTTGAACAGTGAAACCTAAATCAACATCAGTTCCTCTCTTTGGTCTTTCAATAATCTCTCCTGTTTCATCCATAATATCTGGATCAGATGAGAACCATGTAATTGTACCACCTAATGTAGGATGAGTTGTAGGAAGTGTTAAATCTTCAGTTACATTTACACCAATAGTATCTAAAACCCATGCTTTAATTTCTGCAGCATTTCCTTCATTTGAAACCGGTTTATCTTCACATCCAACTAAAGAAAACAATAGAAATAATGCAAAAACAATAAATAGTATTTTAATGCTTCTTTTCATTATTTTTCCTCCATTAGAATTCAAGAATTGACTTTTCTTTTTCTTTTGCAACTTCTTCAAGTTTACCAATATATTTATCAGTCATCTTTTGGCAATCTTCTTGTCTATTCTTAAGTTCATCTTCAGAAATTAATGATTCTTTTTCTAAATCCTTTAAATCTTCATTTACTTCTCTTCTAATGTTACGAATATTAACTTTAGCTTCTTCAAGTTGTTTCTTAACTTCTTTAACTAAATCTTTTCTCACAGCTTCAGTTAGAGGAGGGAAGAATATTCTTAATACTTGACCATCATTTTGTGGATTTAGTCCAAGTCCACTAGTAGCAATTGCTTTTTCGATATCTCTTAGAATAGATTTATCGAAAGGCTTAATCATCAATGTTGTAGCTTCTGGAGTTGATATAGTTGCAATTTGATTAATAGGCATATCTGATCCATAATAGCTAACTCTTACTTTATTCAATAAACCAGGATTAGCTCTTCCTGTCTTGATAAGTTGTAGACCAGTCTTATAAGTCTCAACTGCTTTTTCCATTTTTGCTTGTCCAGCATCAATAATACTTTGTGGCATATATTTTCTCCTTTAATATTATTATTTTTTATTATTTAGTAACCAATGTACCAATTGAATAATCTATAGCAGCTCTAGCAATGTTTCCAGGAACATTCATATCAAATACAACGATATCGATATCATTTTCCATGCATAATGCAGCTGCAGTCATATCCATTACTTGTAAGTGCTTCTCAACTATCTCAGCATGAGTAATCTTAGAATATCTCTTAGCATTCTTTACTTTTCTAGGATCGTCATCATAAATTCCATCAACACCGTTCTTTGCCATTAAAATGACATCACAATTTAATTCAACAGCTCTTAAAGCAGCACATGTATCAGTTGAGAAGAATGGATTTCCTGTTCCTCCACCAAAAATACAAATAATGCCTTTCTTTAAATGAGAATCAGCTTTACGTCTAATATAAGGCTCTGCAATTTGAGGCATATTGATAGCGGTTAAAACTCTAGTTTCAAGCCCTAACTTCTCAAGTGCAGATTGAAGTGCACAACAATTTAAAATAGTACCAAGCATTCCCATGTAATCAGCATTAGTTCTATCCATTCCATTTTCAATTGCATCTCGACCTCTCCAAATATTACCAGCACCACAAACAATTCCAATTGCAATATCACCTAAATCATGTAATTGCTTAATTTCTTTAGCCATCTTATTGACAATATTCATATCAATGGTTTTATTTACACCGCCTAAAGCTTCTCCGCTAATTTTTAGAATTACTCTTTTCATCTTGTTCTCCTATTTAATACTACAAAAAGGCACACCTGTGCCTTCTTGTTTTTTAATTATTTTGCAACTGCAGCCATAACTTCAGCTACGAAATCATCTTTTCTCTTTTCAATTCCTTCACCAACAGCAAGACGAACGAAAGACTTAATAGCACAGTTCTTACTCTTTACATATTCGCCTACAGTTTGATCAGGATTCTTTACAAATGCTTGTTCAACTAAACAAACTTCTTTTAAAGATTTTTGTAATCTACCTTGAACCATCTTATCAACGATAGCAGCTGGCTTTCCTTCATTTAAAGCTTCTTGCTTTAAGATTTCAGTCTCACTCTTGATATATTCAGGATCAATTGAATTTCTATCTAAATATCTAGGGCTCATAGCAGCAACATGCATACATACATCTTTAGCACATTCAGCATTCTCACCATCTAAGATAGCGAAAGAAACAATCTTACCATTCATATGTGCATAAGCACCAAATACTTGATTATCAGCCTTTTCATAAGCACTAACTCTTCTTAATGAAATCTTTTCACCAATAGTAGCAGTAGCATTAACAATTAAATCAGCAACTTTAACACCTTCATAAAGAGCTTCATTAGCTTCTTCATCATTCTTAGCACCACTAGCAAGTAATGCCTTACCAATTTGTTCTACTAATTCAACGAATTTAGGATTCTTAGCAACGAAATCAGTTTCACTATTTACTTCATATAATACAGCCTTATTTCCATCAATTGCATAAGCACAAACACCTTCAGCAGAAATTCTTGATGCTTTCTTTGTAGCTTTTGTGATACCTTGTTCACGTAACCATTTAACAGCTTCTTCTAAATTTCCATCAGTTTCCATTAATGCTTTCTTGCAATCCATCATTCCAGCACCAGTTTGTTCACGTAGTTCTTTAACTTGTTGAGCAGTAACCATTGTATTTCCTCCTATAAAACTTTCTTATTCGTTAACTTCTGTTTTAACTTCTGTTTTAACTTCTGTTTTAACTTCTTCTACAACTTCTGTAGGAGCTTCAACTTTTGCTTCTTCTAAAGTAGCTTCAGCTTTAACTTCTTCAGCGTTTTCTTCTTGTTTAATTACAGTAACTTTAACTTCTTTCTTTGTGAAAGGCTTCTTTTGTCCTTGATAAGGTTTCTTTCCTTGACGTTCAGGTTTGTTACCTTTAGGAGCACGATTTCTTGGATCTTGTGGTTCTGGTTCATCAGTGAATACAACTTCAATTGGCGTTCCACCATTAGCTTCTACAACAGCATTAGCCATAGTAGCAGTAATTAATTTAACTGATCTGATTGCATCATCATTTGCAGGAATAATGAAATCAACATCATCAGGATCACAGTTTGTATCAACTAGACCAAAAATAGGAATGTTTAATCTTCTTGCTTCAAGTACAGCATTGTGTTCAGTCTTTGGATCAACAATGTATAATGCAGCAGGAAGTTCTTTCATATCTTTAATTCCACTAAAATATTTATCTAATTTAGCTTTTTCTTTCTTGATTAAGATAACTTCTTTCTTAGGTAAAACATCAAATGTTCCATCAGCTTCCATTTCTTCAAATCTATGTAATTTTGCAATACTCTTCTTAATAGTCTTAAAATTAGTAAGAGTTCCGCCTAACCATCTTTGGTCTACATAATATTGACCAGCACGAATAGCTTCTTCTTTAATAACATCTTGAGTTTGTTTTCTTGTACCAACAAATAAAACTGATCCACCATTTTGAGCAATTGTATATAATTGCTTATAAGCTTCTTCAACTAAAACTTCAGTTTTTTCTAAGTTGATAATGTAGATACCATTTCTCTCTTCAAAAATATACTCTTTCATCTTAGGGTTCCAACGGCGAGTATTATGTCCGAAATGAACGCCAGCTTCTAGTAATTGTTTTTTTGTAATTACAGCCATAATTTTAAATCTCCTTTTTCTTTCGTTTTTTCTTCCACAAATTCCAATGAGTGTCGCAACAATAAAAACCTAGAATAAACTTGTTTTTATTGCACTCAGCAACACCTACCTTTGTGTGGTTATTGGCAAAATGTAAGCTACACATCTTTAGCCTTAAGCATTATACCATATATTTATTATAATATCTAGTCTTTTTTTATTTAATTTTGCTTTTCTTCCCACTTAGCATATACTTTGATATCATCATAAACTTTTGTAACTCTATTTCCTGCTTCATCATGCCATCCTAAGAATTCATAACCATCTCTAGTTACATCCTCAGGTAAAGTAACATAATCATGCTCAGAATCTGAATATACTAATTTCACATAACCAACTCCAGGAATATGGTCAAGTGCATAATTTACTCTATCACTATTAAACCAACGATATTTATCATGTAAATTTTCGCTTGTGAAAAAGAAGAATTTAGCAGTATCTACCATTGATGCCCATGGTTCAGCAAAGAAATCATTACCATGTGGATCAGTTTGTGAATATCCTTCATCAGTTCTCCAATATTCAAAAAACACAATCAAATGATTAATGAAATCACGATATTTATTGTTTTGATAACAATAACCAATAAATGTATCAACTGGTTGGCCTTCAACTTTACCATCGATATCAACAGTTACATATAGATTCCCAAAACTATCTCCTGTATGATATAAATCACTTCTATTACCAACTTTCCAAGTATTAAAATATTCTAAGAAATCATCAATGCTCTCAATATTTATTCTATTAAAATCATAACTCTTATCTAAAAGGAAATTATAAAAATCAGTCAAAAAGGCAATTCTTAAATCATCTTTTGTTTCAAAGCAATCATATCCAAAATCATATTCGATATCAATACTAGATCCATCTGCTTTTTTAAATCTACCATTTAAAGTTATTTCTTCTTTAATTTCTGTTTCAAAATCAAATAATTCATTATCTTTAAACCAACCAATGAAATCATAATCTTTTTTTGTTGGATTAGTAAGTCCAGTAATTTTAGAACCATAATCTACATCAATTTCACTCGTTTCGTCATTCACAATTAATGTAACTTTAATTTTTACAGGTTCATAATAAGCATATAAGGAAATAGCTTCTTTAATTTGAGTATTAAAATTAAAGGCTACGCCATTATATCTCCATTCAATAAAATTATGTCCTTCCATACTTGGAGCAGTAATTTCAGGTGCACATCTATCTTCATAAACTCCAATAGTTTTAAGAAGCTTATCTTGAACATAATAGCTTACATCATATTTTTCAGCTAATTCTTTTTGAAGTTCAAATCTTGCAATTAAATTGATGTCATGATCAATTGGAATAGCTGGATCAAATTTCTCTAATGTTACTTTATCAAACCAACCAACAAAATCATAATCTTCTTTATCAGGTTGAGATGGAGTAACAACTAATTGACCTGATTTAATTGTTTTTTCAATTATTTCTTCCCCATTATCTAAATCAAATGTGACTCTATAATAAACATCATTATCACAATTTGTGAAAAGGAAAAGAGAAAGACAAATAATTAAACAAATTAATATCTTCTTTAAATTAATTCTTTTCATATACATCTCCATTTATAACAACACTCATTTTAATTTAACACCATTTAATACTTGCATCAAAGTTCCCGTTGGGTCATCTTGATAACTCCAATACATAACACCACCTAAATTCTTTTGAATAGTATAATTATATTTATCATTCACACTTGCTGCATTATCAAAGCTAATGACAACTTTATTTTTTGTATCATATAGATAATAAGCGAGAGCACTTGAATCATAGTATTCAACAACATCTCCACCAAGTCTAGATAAATAATCATTTACAACTGTATCATATTTAATAGTTGATCTCGTTTCGTATTTAGTACCTATTGCAGTCTTTGGGTTTTCAATTCCAGTATATTTACGAGCATAGAAAGCAATACCAATAACAATCTTTCTTGAATCAACTTTTCGATTTAATAATACATTAGCTCCAACTTTAGCAGTAGATAAATTAGTAAGATGCTTTACCACACCACTACCATCATCATCAAGATCATAAGTCATAATATAGAAATAATCCATATATTTATTTAGTTCAGTATAATTATATCTTTCAGTTGCCCACTCACCACAAGGTACAGCAGCAGAAATCAAATATCCTTCATCCTTTGCTTTTAATGTGTCATAAATCTCTTTCATCAATAAAGTAAAATTATCTTTATCTTTTGCTTTAGGATATTCCCAATCTAAATCAATTCCATCAAGTTGATATTTCTCCATTACTTCTAGAATAGCATTTGCTACTTGCTTTCTATTTTCTTCAGTTGAACTGGCTTCACTATATGTATTCCAGAATGTTAAATCGGTATGCCAGCCACCAAGTGACAAGCACACTTTAACACCTTTTCTATGCACTTCACTGATTGTATTAATGCTACTAGCACCGCTAACATCAATATAATATACATCATTGCCAGCTTCACTTCTTTTTGCAATCTGAGCAAAACTATAATTGATGATATCAATAGTATCATAATCGATATCATTTAATCCATTAAACTTACCATAGAAATAACTAACAACTAATTGCTTATCATTGAATTTACGTTCTAACTTCTCAATTTTAACCGTCTTATTAAATTCATAATTATCACTTAATTTAAGACATGTGATATTACACTTTACATTAACATTTCTATCTTCACTTGTATGATATACTTCACCAACTTCATTAATATATCTTAGATTGTCACTAGACCATTTAAGAACAAAGGTATATTCTGAATAATCATTTTTATAATCATAAAACATTGGAAAATCTAAAGTAAAATTATCTTTATCTATTACTTCAGGAATTATTGTTTCTAAATATCTTTTACATTCTTCAATACCTAAAACTATATATGAATTTTCATTTTCTAAATAATTAATAAAATTATTAGCATATACCAAATTTTCATAATTAGTGACTAATGCTTTCTCTTCATCATTTAAATCATTATACATTTGATTAGCATAGCTAACATCATCTTTTCTTCTCAATGTAACCTTACCATCAAATTCATCAATTAAATCAATAACAAATTGAACCTTATCTTCATCAATTCCATCATCATCAATTCCACCATTAGGTGAAGGATCACTACATCCACATAAGAAAAGCACAAAGACAAAAACAAACAACAAAATTAAACATATTCTTTTATTTTTCATTTTTATCTTCCTCCTTTTCTTGACTTTGTAAATGAGACCTTGGGAACTTCTCCATGTATTCTCTTCTTAATTGTTCTTTAGATACATGAGTATAAATTTGAGTTGTACTCAAATTTTCATGTCCTAATAATTCCTGAACAGTAATTAAATCAGCACCATTATTAAGTAAATGAGTTGCAAATGAATGACGAAGCATATGAGGACTAATCTTAATATTTTTACTAGTCCTATTCACAATTCGCTCTAATATATCCCTAACTCCTCTAGGAGTTAAATCAGTTCCATTTTTATTAATAAATAATTTATCTGATTGTTTTCCCTTATTGACACTAGCAAGTGCTATTCTTCCATCAAATAAATATTCGTTCAATTCCTCAATTATCAATTCATGTAAAGGTAGATATCTCTCTTTTCCACCTTTACCTAAAACAATAACTTGATGATTAACAAAATCGATATCACTTATTTTAATACTGACAAGCTCACTAACACGAACACCAGTTCCATACATGAATTCCAATAAACAATAATCTCTTTGTCCAAGTGGAGTTGATGTATCAATTGATTCAAACATACTATCCACTTCTTCAACATACAAAAACTTAGGTAATACTTTTTCAAGCTTTGGGGAATTAACTTCTAAAAATCTATTTTGGGTCACATAACCTTCTCTAGCACAGAATTTATAAAAAGATCTAAGTGAAGATAATTTTCTTGCCACTGTTCTTGTTTTATATCTTTTACCATCACTATTTACATGTTGATTCAAATAAGCAAGATAATTCCTTTCACCATTATTAGAAAAATTAATTAATGAACCAAAATTTTCACTTCTTAAAAACTTTTTAAATTCGATAATATCTCTTTTATAATTCTCTAAAGTATAGGCTGAATAATATCGTTCAGATTCGATATAATCAATAAATTGATTTATTATCTCAAAATCTTTCTCATCATCGATTCTAATTTGGTCTTGTCTAACTTCTTCTTGCTTTTTAGTTGGTCTAATATATTTCCCCATAAATTATTTTAAACTCCCTAAATAAACTATTTACATTTAATATTTTTATAATTGGTTTTCTTTTAATATTTTTTCTAGTGTTTCTAAACTTCTTAAAGCATACATTTGCTTTCTTTCTCGTTTTGATTTTTTTCTTCCTGAATATTTAATTTCATTAAATAAACAGAAATTAGCATTCATTGGAATATATTTTGAATTTTCAGTAGCAACATAATTTTGTAAAGCACCAATTGATGTATCTTTTGAAAAATCAATTAATTCTTCTCCTTTAATTAACCTAGCCATATTAATACCAGCAACCATTCCACTTGATGCACTTTCTAAATATCCTTCCACACCAGTAATTTGACCTGCAAAAAATAATTTTTCATCATCTTTAACTTGATAATATTTATTTAATATCTTAGGTCCATTAATATAAGTATTACGGTGCATTACTCCATATCTCACTATTTCAGCATTCTCAAGTCCAGGAATTAATCTAATAATTCTTTTTTGTTCATCCCATTTTAAATGTGTCTGAAAACCTACAATATTATACATTGAATTAGCTGCATCATCTTGTCTCAATTGCACAACTGCAAAAGGAGTCTTATTAGTTTTTGGATCTCTTAATCCAACTGGTTTCATCGGACCAAATAACAATGTTTGTTTTCCACGAGAAGCCATATCTTCAATAGCCATACAACCTTCAAACACGCGATGCTCAAAATCATGACTTACTACTTTTTGAGCATTAATCAATTCATCATAAAACAAATCAAATTCTTCTTCAGTCATTGGACAATTATAATAGCATGCTTCACCTTTATCATATCGAGATTTTAAATATGCAATATTTGTATTAATTGAATCTTTTAAAATAATTGGTGCAACGGCATCAAAGAAGTATAAATCATCATCTCCAAATCTTGCAATTATTCTTTCGCTTAAATTATCAGAACAAAGTGGTCCAGCTGCAATAATTGTATAACCATCTAAAAAATCAGTAACTTCATCTTCTATTACATTTACAAATGGATGATTCTTAATTTCTTCAGTTAAATATTTACTAAAATTAATTCTATCTACAGCTAAAGCACCACCTGCTTCAACCGAAGTCATCTCGGCTGCTCTCATAATTATAGAATCAATTCTTTTCATCTCTTCTTTAAGTAAACCTACTGCATTTTCAATTGATTTAGCTCTTAAGCTATTACTGCAAACAAGCTCAGAAAACATATTTGTTTTATGAGCAGGTGTCATCTTACCACCTAATCTCATTTCATATAAATTTACTCTTATTCCTCTTTTAATTAATTGATATGTAGCTTCAACTCCAGCAAGTCCTGCTCCAACCACATTAACTACAATATTATCTATATCATTGTTCATCGAAACCTCTTTATAAATAATTGGAATAATTTAAAAATTCATCATTATTCTTTATATTTTCGTTTATCTTTAAATATATCAAATTATCTTCTTCTACACCTTTCAAGTGAATTATATCTAATATTTCAGCCTTCATCATACGAGATGCACCTTTTATTAAAACAATACTACCATCTATATCAACATCAACACCTTCAAATTTATTCATTTTATCACTATGATGTGAACCGAGTTTATTTGATATTTCAACTTGATCTTTATTCAAAGCACTAACACCAACTAAATCTCCTTTTTCAAGAATCTTTCCTGTAACACTTTGACTACCAAGTAACATCAATATCTTATCATAATCAACTTGCATACACCACGCACATGCCATGCCATATAAATGATTATTTTTATTAATCGCAATAACAGCAACACTGGAATCTAAACATACTTTTTCCATATAATTCCTCCATCAATTTTTATCTATATGTATTATATAATTTTTAAATTAAATTATCTATAAAAATAAAATAAAAAGTTATCAAATCAATATTGATATGATAACTTTTTCAAAACCTAAATTCTTTTAAGTGCCTGTTTATACTCTTCACTAGATATCTTTCGTTCTTTCTTCAAAGCTTTCAACTGAACTTTTTTAAGTTCATCAGAAA